>JARHZF010000032.1 GCA_029258325.1 Anaerobiospirillum sp.
AATAATCTACATAAGAGAATGGGTGATTTACGCAAAAATGAAGGTGAAGCAGGTGCTTTTGCTCGCGTTATGAAAGGTGCAGGTACAAGTGATTTAGGTTATAAAGATAAATATGTACACGCTCAAATAGGTTATGATAAAAAATTAACTTACAAAGATGTAGATGTTTATAATGGTGTAACCTTAACCTATACAGATACTAATTTAAATTCAGATGGCTTTAGTGGCTCTACTGACTCAATTGGTGCTGGTGTTTATTCATCTATGATTTTTGACAAAGGTCTATATCTTGACTTTATTGCAAAATATGTAAAGCATAAGAATAAACTTAATGCATCTTTTGCTGACCTCGGTGAACAGACATTTGATAATCACTCTATATACTTAGGTGCTGAGGCTGGTTATACTTTAAATATAACAGATAACACTACAATTACTCCTCAAGCTGAAATTGTTTATGGTAAGATTTCAAAATCAAATGTAAAATGGAGTGATGGTAAAGTTAATAGAGAACTTGCTTATAATTCATATAATCCTCTAATAGCTCGTGTAGGTGTTGATGTTGCTCATAAGATGTATGTAAACAACAATACTGAACTTACTCTAAGAGCAGGTAGCAGTGCTCAATTTGATATTATGAAAGATGCATCAACTACATTAGATGATGAATATTCACATATAGAAACTAAAGGTCAAAATGACTTTAGAATGCTCTTTAATGCAGGTTTAGATGCTGCAATTAATAAGAGACTTAAATTCTCTATTGAATATACACGCTCTGCATTTGGTAAATACAATGTAGATAATGAAGTAAATGCAACAGTAAGATATAGCTTCTAAAGTTAAGGGGGGGGTACGTGATACCCCCTTCTTCTTTTGGAGATAAAAATGATTTGCCCTTATTGCAAAAAAAATAATATAGACATATTACAAACTCGTTATGAGTCTCTTATCTATCGCTCTTCCTTTTTTAAAAATAATAAATTAGTAAAAATACAACCTCTTTTTTGTAGAGATTGTTGTCTTGGTTTTAATGAAACTAATTTAAATGAAGCTATTAAAGAAGAGCTTTTTAAAGAATTTACTTCAGTAGAAGCTAATGCAGGTATTGGTAGCTCTAATTACACTTCTTTTATAAATTTTATTTTAAAAAATACTAAACAAGATTTTAATATAGTTGATATAGGCTGTTATGATGGTTTTGTTTTAGAAAATCTTTATAAAAATGGTTATAGAGATTTAAGTGGATACGATCCTAATATAAATATAAAGAATAAAGAGATTAAAGCATATAAAGAGTTATTTACTAAAGATACTTGCCTTACTAAAAAAGTAGATGCTTTTTTACTTGGTAATATTTTGGAAGTTATTCCTTCTATAGATGACTTTATGCAAGTTTTACATAAAAATTTAAATCAAAATGGCAAAGTCTTAATTGAAGTTCCATCTATATCTTCTATAAATTTAGTGCAAGCATGGAGATTTAGTCCTATCTTCTTTGAAAAGTTAGCTTTAAATAATCTCTTTAAAATAGTAGATGTAGATAATGCTTTTTGTAAAGATAAGTTCTATAACTATAGATTAGCTTTAGAGAAGATAGAAAGTAATGTATATTATGAAGAGTATTTTAATAAAGAGGAAGTAGATGCTATTTATCAAAATACTTTATTGCATATTAATAGTGAAGACTTTGATGTTAATTTCATAAATACTTTAATTACTCTTATACAAAGTAATAATGAAAATAAAAGAGATACTATTATCTGGGGTGGTGGTATTTTTACTTTTAGAATTTTAGAAGCTATTATGCACAAAGATATGTCTTTATTAAAAGATAGTAATATTGTGATTTTAGATTCTGATAAAAGTAAAGATGGAGCATATTTTTTAGCACCGCATAATGTATTTTTAAAGACAAGATATGCTTATGATTTTTTAAAAGAATGTCATACTATAGCTAATATTATATTAGGTGTAAGTTCTGATAACTTTATTAAAGAAATAAAAGCATCAATAAAAGATTTAAATAATAACTTTAATGTAGAAGTTTTTGAGATCTTAACTAAATATGGTGTTGAGGAAATATAAATAAAGTTATAAGACATTAGTTAAATACAGTTTTTAAGAGAGGGCTGTATAAATAAGCTTTATTTTTATTAAAAGCTTGCAAATACGCTGTATTATTTTATGAGAATAAGACAGCGTTTTTTAATTAAAATACACATCTTTTTGGATTAAAAAGATCAATTTTACTTATTTTCAATTATTATTTGCATAAACTCTTTTAAGTATATATCTTTATATATTAGTAAGCTTTAGTTACTTAAGTTACAAGTTTTAGATATGTAGAAGATAGAGTTTTTTACTATATAAAGCTATAAATGCATGTTTAATATAATATCTCTTAAAAGCTAGCTTTAGTTAAGATTAATCTTTATCTTGTAATTATAGTCCTTATGATTTTTTACTTAAAAACACTATCATCTCTTAGCTATAAACAATGTAAATTACATATGAACTAAAATTATTTAATTATGCAATCCTACTTATGAAATTATTTTTAATATCAATTAAGTATAAAAAAAATAAAAAACTTATTAAAGTTTTAGTAAAGATATGCGTTATTTAATTAAAGTTTATAAAATATAAACAATATATTATTGTTCTTTATTTAAAAGGATTTATAAAATGGCATTATATGTAAATACTAATGTTAGCTCATTAAATGGCCGTAATAAGTTAAATAATGCAACAAACGCATTAAATACCACATATCAAAGATTATCATCAGGCTTACGTATTAACAGTGCAAAAGACGATGCTGCAGGACTTCAAATTTCAGATCGTTTAACTACTCAAATTAACGGTTTAAATCAAGGCAATAGAAATACCTCAGATGGCATAGCATTAATGCAAACTATGGAGGGAGCACTTGATGAAATGGGCAGTATGCTTCAACGTATACGTACTTTAGCAGTTCAATCAGCTAATGGTACTAATACAGCTGCTGATCGTCAAGCTATAACTGCAGAATCTGATCAATTAGGTGCTGAAATTACACGTATAGCAAATCAAACAACCTTTGGTG
>JARHZF010000151.1 GCA_029258325.1 Anaerobiospirillum sp.
CTGCACCTGTTGTATCAATAGCATTAACCTTAAATGGTGGTAGTTTTTGACAAGTATCATGAGTTACTATCATACTGCCACGTGAACCCATGGTTACAAGCACATTTTTAATACCAGCATCAATTAAAGTACGAGCAGCTACAATAACTTCATCATCAGTATCTACAGGTAGTTTTGTAAGTGTGCTTAGCTCTGACTCATTTGGTACAAAGAATGTACATGATTTAATCTTCTCTAAGTCTAAATTAGGATCAGCTGGAGCTGGATTTAAAAGTACAGGAATATTATGCTTTTTACCAAATTCAATAGCGTAATAAACTGTATTTATATCAATTTCAAGTTGCAAGATGATAAGTGAGCATTCAAGTAATTTATCTTTAGCTTTTTCTATATCATCTTGATTTAAGGCAGCATTAGCACCTTTTATAATTAAAATTGAATTTTGTGAGTTTTTATCTACAAAAATAGGAGCTACACCTGATGTAGTATTTTCTACAATTTCACAATGTGATGTATCAATACCAAAGCTCTTTAGATTTTCAATTGTATTTTTACCAAAGAGATCATCACCAACTTTAGTTAGCATAAATACTTCAGCACCACACTTTGCTGCTGCTACTGCCTGATTTGCACCCTTACCACCACAGCCTAAGGAAAATGATGGAGCTTCAATAGTCTCACCTGGATTTGGCATTCTATCTATATAAGAGATTAGATCTACCATATTTGAACCAATTACAGCTATTTTCATCTTAATATCTCCTTATCTCATACCTGTTTTTACTGTAAATACTTTAGTTTCATTTGTATCTAAATAAATTAAAGTATTAGCTTTTTCAGCTGCCTTAAAGCCTTCAGGTCTACATGTTGCAGGTAAAGCAAAAGCTGCAACTTTTAAATCAGCATTGTGCATAATCCAGCGTGTTGCACTATTAAAATCAAGAGTTGAGAACTCTGAGAACATAGTTTGATTATCTTTATTTGTCATCTCAAATACAGCATGTTTCTCATAGTCTTGAAGATTATCTGCCATAAATACGATTTCAGGATCGTAAAATTCTTTATTATTTAGTATAGATAAGGTCTTACCTTCTTTTTCAAGCTCTTTTAATTTTTCATTATAAGCAAGCCATTTTTCAGTTGGATGAACATGAGATGGAATAGATGTTCTTAGTTTAAAGGCACTATCACTAATATTTGATGAAATAATAGCATCATCAAAGTAAGCATAGTTCATATGACACATATATTGTAATGGCATCTTAGTAGCTGTTAAATTGGTAACTTCCATCTTTATTTCAATATTAGTTTCATCTTTTTTCAAAGTTACAGATGGTTTTGCTATATAGTTAAAGCCAAAGCCTTTGCAATAGTGATATACAGATACAACTTTAATACTATCTTCTGTAATTTCAAGATAAACATCATCCATTTTTGCTACAGAGAACTCACCATGCATAGGGTGATTATCTTCAGGAGATGGGCAACCATTTGCTAAAAGACCAGAATGGAAAGCAAAGCAACCATATGTATCAATAATAGTATTAGCCTCACGTGGCATATCAAAGATATTATGTAGTTTTAAACATGTATTATTGAAGTTTAAATCCCAAATAATTTGACCCATATAAGGAAGAACTTCAACATAACCTTTACTATTATGAATTTTTAAAGATTCAATATTAGTTTTATATAAAGAAGTAGTTACATGCAAACCATTAGTTTTTGCTACAGTGCGTTCGCATTCTTTAAAGTCAGCTTTAGTTAAATAAACTTGTATCATATACTTATAACTCCTAATATCTAGCTAATTAAAAATAGAGCATTAAAAATAGCTAATAAAGATGTAAGGTTTAATCCTATTTTGTAATTTAATATTACATGTAAAAACAAAAAAATGTGTTTAGATCTAATATCAAGTTTTAAAAGTAAAAGGCTAGATATTTAGGTTTAGCCTTTTACTTATACTAAATTAATTAAAAATTAAGCTTTTACGATAGTAACACCATTTGATGTACCAATACGGTTAGCACCTGCATTCACCATAGCTTCTGCATCTTCTTTAGTTCTAACACCACCTGATGCCTTAACGCCAACCTTCTCACCTACAGTCTTTCTCATTAAAGCAACAGCATGAGTTGTTGCACCACCTGTTGAGAAGCCAGTTGAGGTCTTAACAAAATCAGCATTTGCTTTTACAGAACATTCACAAGCTTTAACAATTTCATCATCTGTAAGTAGGCATGATTCAATAATTACTTTAACAAGAACATTTTTAGCATGAGCTTTATCAACTACTGCTTTAATGTCTTTAGTAACATAGTCTAAATCACCTTCTTTTAATTTACCTACAGCAATAACCATATCAACTTCAGTTGCACCTTTATTAATTGCATCTTCAGTCTCAAAAGCTTTAGCTTCAGTTGTATGAGTGCCTTGAGGGAAACCAATAACAGTACATACGTCAACATCAGTATCTTTTAGACCTTCATGGCAACGTGATACCCAAAGAGGGCTTACGCAAACAGAAGCAAAGTTATATTCACGAGCTTCTGCTATTAATTTATCAATTTGCTCTGAAGTTGCATCAGTCTTTAAGATAGTGTGATCGATTAGTTTATTTAGTTGCATGTTTTTTAATCTCCGCAATTTTATAAAGAAAGGATTTTATTTATTTTCAATGATAATATTTACATAATTTCATGGTGTGAAGTTTATCACATTTGTTCATAAAAATATTTTACATTTGTTCAAAATTTTAAAAACTTTTGTGAAAATGAAAAATAAAATGACCTTTTTAAGCCTTTTTTAGATGAAAATTAGTTTTATTTGTTACATTTGTTCATAAAATTTTTAATGTTTAATTTTAAAAATACTTTAACATTCAAGATGTTATCTATTTATCCATTTTCTTTTGTCTTATTTTTTATATTTTTTTAATTTGTCTTTGTTTTCTTTACTAAATTAACTTTATCTATATTTTACAAATGTTATATTTTATAAGGACAGTATCTAAACATATTTACTTTAAATAAAAAAAACATGTAGAAGTTATGAGAATAGATATGTAGAAGATAGAGTTATTTTTACCTAAAACAAAATAGTTATTTCTTATGTAAAAACATAAGTCAATCATACATATAAAGTAAATCTCAAATAACTAAGTAATCACATATGACAAAGTAAGCCTCAAATAACTAAGTAATCACACATGACAAAGTAAGCCTTAAATAACTAAGTCATCTTGTATAATTAAGCAAATCACACATGAACTACTTTGTTTGTAAAAGGATAAACCTTACTTTCTTTAAAATAAAAAGATAAAAAAAGATCTCATAAGTAAAAATCTAATTTGAACTTTCATCTAAAGCTTTAATTTCAACTACAAACTTTTACATTTATGAGATCTTGTTTATTTTATATTTTTTATTTTAGTGGATATATACCATCAATATAAGAATTTTCACCACAATAAGCTGTAGGACCATCAATAACTTTTACTCTTAAACCTTCATCTAAAGCTTCAATTTCAACTATAGGTACTTTATTTTCACGACTAAATATAGCATCCTCAAAAAGAACACATCTAAAGGCTGTACTTTCAGTTGCAGCATAACATTTACTTAATTCTAAAGAGCAAGTAGTACCAAAGTCTTTATTTAAAGCATCTATATAAACAACACCATTTTTTATAGATAAGGTAGACTCCATTGTCTCATCTTGCATAAAAGCAGTCATACGCACATTACTTAAATTGTAATCTTTAGTTAATATAGTTTGTAACATATTGTAGGATAGTTTACCAACCTTAACTAAGCTTTGATTTTGTGAGACAAGTTTACCATCTTGTGTTATTTGAAAACTTTCAACTATAGGGAAGTCATTATCAGATGTGGAGCTTATAAAGTTTACTATATTTTTATCTTTGTTATAGGTTATAAAATGATTTTTTGTAGTAGTGCTCTCAGTAAAACTAAATAGGGATTTATTTTTTGCAGATAGGACATGATATGAGCTAACATCATTATCTACCTTATTTTCATTTTTATACACACCATTTAGTTTTCTTAAAAAATCATATTGTTCTTTAGATATTACATTATCATTATTTTGATAGAAAGAAGCATCATAACCTGTTGTTTCATTTTGATAAACTATAACTTGTAAAGAGCTACCTTTATCATCATAGATAGAATATATTTTATGATTTACATATAAAGCAGGATCTTGTTCATTTTCAACTATTTTATTAATAGTAAATTGAGATTGCGTATCTTGTAATAGTTTTTGTATAGCATCAAGATCTTGTTTAGCAATATCACTTGCAAAGGAACTATGTATGCAAACCCCTAATAAAAGAGGTAAAAATATATTTTTAAAACCTTTCATACTATTACTCACAGTTGTTTATATATAAACCTACAAATATAACGACCTAATTTCTAAAGGTCTTTTTGTTTTTTATAAAAATAATTACTAAATGTTTATGCTATTAGTTTTTTTAGTAATTTTTATAAAAAAATTTTTATATTTTTATAAGTAGATATACTACTTAAATTCTTGTATTCTAGCAATATTTTAAAGATCTAAATTCTTTATGAAATTGAATAATTGTGACTTTTGTTTTATTAATAAAAAAAATAAAGATAAGTAAAGAAAACTTAAATTTTAGTTTTAGCTTTTACACATTTTTAAAAGATGGCTAAAAAATGGGAAAGTATGTATTTTGAAAATAGTTTTTTTATCTTTTAATTTTTTAAATAGACTTTATTTATAAAAATATGTTTTTTACAAAATTGATATTTTGTTTAGTATAAAAAAGGGGGCAAATTACTTGCCCCCTTTATTATACTGTTCTCTTAATTAATTAAGACCATATGCTCTTTTTATAATGGTAAGAGGGTGCACTGCACGTTTTTCTGTACCATTTTGCATTTGAAGACGACAAATATTACATTCGCACACACCTTCTTTTGCAGATGAGTTTTTAATCTTTTGTTGTAAAGCAGTACCAATAATCTTAGCTACAGGAGCTGTATCTTTTTTATAGCCATAGATACCAGAAAGACCACAACAACCAGAGTCTGCATCTTCCATTTCAACACCTGGAATTAGAGGTAATATTTCAAAGGAAGGTCTACCAAAACCTTGAACCTTTAAGTGACAAGGGGTGTGATAGATAACTTTTTCATTTAAAGGAATAAAGTTAGTATTAAACTCACCTTTATTATGGAGCATTTGTAAATATTCAATAGAGTCATACATATGAGATGAATACTCATGAATTGTATTTACATCAAAGAACTCTTCATACTCTTGCTTTAAGATAAGACCACAAGTTGTACATGTAGTTATAATGTCATAGCCTTTTGCTGCCCACTCTTTTAATATGGTTATATTATGTAGAGCATTTTGTTCAACTTTATCTATATAACCTGCAGATATCATAGGTGAACCACAGCATACAAAACGTTCATCTACACATACTTCTACATTGTTATGATTTAGCACTTTAACTAAATCCATACCAACACTAGGTTCATTAAAGCTTACATAACAACCTGGGAAGAATAGTACTTTCTTTGAACACTTAGGTTGCTCGTATTTTCTAAATAAGTCATAAAAAGAACGTGGAGCATAACTTGGTAGTGGAGCATCAGATGAAATACCAATGATATCTAGCATCTTAGTAATCTTTGAGATCTTCATACCCATATTTGCACCAAAGGCAATTAGTGGGTTTAAGGTCATAAGTTTACCCATTTTTTCATTATTAGATAACATTTTTTCTGCAAATGTATGCTTGTGAGTTTTATAGTACTCACCACGTGCCTTCATATTTAAAGTTGAAATTGGTACACCTGATGGACAGACACGATCGCAGTTCTTACAGTTAGAGCAGAACTTAAGCATTGTATCTTCATCTTGTACAAATTTTCTAAGTCTAGATAAGGCAGGACCTGTCATTTTAGGACCACGATATTGACGTGTAGCCTTAGCAACAGGACATGCAGTAAGACATATGTTACAGCTAATGCAATTATCTGGATTATCTGGTTTTAAGTAGCGTCCCATATATTTTACCTTCCTTATTATAGTTGTGATACTGCATGGTAAGCTGAAGCAATAGCAACACCATTACCAGACTTTTCAAAGCAAAAATCGTAATTTGCAAGTGATCTACCAATTACTCTTACATTCTTAATTAAAACATCGCCTTTAACATCTATAGGGCGTAGGCTTTCATCTGTTTTAATGCCATAAGTAGCAAAAGGTTGAGGTTTGCCTGTAAATAAATATTGATGTGACCAATCTTGTTGATTTTCAGGTACATCTATAGATAGTTGGAAAATAGGGTCATACATAGCACCCATTTGGGCAATTAGACCATTACCAAAAACACCACCAGTTGCTAAGATAAATTCATCAGCATAGTATTCTCTATCTCTATCAAAACCATCTGTACATACACACTTGCATACATCTTTATCAATAGTTGAGCCTTTAACTAAAGCTTTTTCAATAATCTCAACACCAAGACGTTTTGCACAATTTATTAAAAGGCTATCTAGTCTATAACCTGTAACTGATGGAGGAATTGAAGATACTTCAATAAAGCCACAATTTAGCTCATGAGTTAATCTTTCATAAAGAGCAAAATCAGGTTTTTCACCTAAAACTGGAGGTAGTACAAATAAAGTATTAGGTGATGCTTTTTTCTTTAATTGTTCAATTACATTTAAGTAGCCTGCAGGTTCTTCTAATAATCTTGCAATATCAAGAGCTGATACATCTCTATATTTATTTGAAGCCTCAAAAGGTAGAGTTATATTTATAGAAGATATCTCTTTTGAACCTTTATAAATCTTATTTAGATTTTCAGTGGCAATATTTGGGAAGAAATCCTTTAGCATATTAAAGCCAACAACACATATTTTGCTGTATTTTTCAAATAAAGATGCATCAATAGTGTGTGGTGTTAGGCAAGATGGTTTAAATGTACCAATAGCTGTTGGTACCATTTGATTTTTATCAGCAGAGCCTAAGTATTCAAAACCATTTTGACGAGTAAAATCTAAAAATTCATTAACAGCTTTTTCAACATTATCTGCACCAATTAAAGCATAAGGGTGAGGTTTTTTTAAGGTCTTAATATGTTCAAGTGGGTTTTTAATTAATTGACCTTTATCATCATAACCAAATAGATCTATGATACCACCTGCAACAGATAGTGCACCTTGACCATATTTTAATAATTTAACCTTATGACCTGCACGAGCAGCAAAACATGAGGCTAATAAGCCTGAGATGCCACCGCCGATTACTATTAGACTTTTTGCACTCATTATTCTTTATCCTCATGATTTATATTTAATGAAACTTCATAGATACCACGTGTAAGTTCAACATCACGCATTTGATTGCCCCACATAACAGGTCTAATACCTTTCCAACGTGCTTCAAGGAAATCTCTAAATAATTTTCCAGTATCTTGAGTCCAATCTTTATTTAAATCTTTAACAGTGCCTACAGCTCTATAAGTACAGAATGTACCTTGACAAGTACCCATACCCATACGTGTTCTACGTCTTACATCAGATATTGAGTGTGAAGTAGCTTCATTTGCAACAGCAGCAACTTCAGCCTTAGTTACATTTTCGCACTCACAAATCATTTCAGCCTTATTTGGATCTTTTTCAATATCCTCAATAATTGAGGTAAAGCGTTCTACACCTTGGCGAGATTGAGCAAGTTCATAGCCATAGTTTGGAAATACTTTTTTAGCTCTTTCTTTTAATTCTTCACTTGGATCTGCAACTAATGGTTCTTCTGCTGTTCTACATTTTTCAGTATTACCAAGAGTCTTACAAACCATGTTACATACTTTCTCTGCCATTTGTCTATGTGTAGTAAACTTACCACCACAAACTGACATAAAGCCTTTTAGACCATCTTTTTCATGATCAACTGCTGCAAAGTCACGAGATGCATTACGTCCAGATTCTTTACTATCACCTGTATAAAGAGGACGACAACCTGCAAATACACGTAATATTCTATAATCATCAAGATTTTCAAAGGTAGCACGACCAATTTCCATCATTGATTTAACTTCTTCTTGTGAAGTTGTATTATCATCTGGATCTGTATTTATTGATGTAGTACCTAAAATAGTTACAGAGCCATGAGGTACGAAAATATCAGCATCAGATGGTTTATGTAATCTGTGGATAACATTAGTACACATTCTGTGATTAAAGGCAATTAAAGTACCCTTTGATGGTTTTACATTTAAAGTAAGACCTGCAAGTTCAGCTACACGACCACACCAAGGACCTGCAGCAGAGATTACATAATCACAAGAAATTGTAGCAATTTCTTTTGTATAAATATTTTGAACTTTAACACCTGTAACCTTACCTGCCTCTGAATTTATACCAATAACATTAGTATAAGTTAGAGTTTTACCACCATATCTATTAGCACTATCAAATATTTGCCATAGCATTCTAAAGCCATCAATAGCAGCTCCAGGGCACATATAAGCTGATTGTACTTGACGAGATACATTAGGTTCTATTTCATGAAGTTTATCAAGTGATATTGGTTTTGCTTCAATACCAGCTTCACGACAGGCATTAACCCAAACATCTTCATAAGAAGCGTCATCCTCAGGGGTTCTTATAAAGATACTCGAAATAGGTTCAACGCAGTGTTTACCAATACGGCGAAGAATTTTGTTTTCTTCAATACATTCAATAGCTGCATTTTTATCGCGAACAGCGTAACGACCACCAGAGTGTAAAAGACCATGAAAGCGTGAGCTTGTACCACAGCCTAAATCGCCACGTTCAACTAAGATAGCTTTAACGCCACGCATAGATAAATCACGTAAAATGCCAGCACCAGTGGCACCACCACCTATAATAACTACTTGTGTTTCTAACATAATATTCCCTCAAGGTGCATAAAATAAAGACCCTCCTATATTAGGAGAGTCTTATATATTTAGTATTAAGCCTTTGATTGCATTTCAAGTTCAGCTTTGTGTTTCTTTTCAGTTATCATTACTATTAATAGAAGAACAACTGATAGTACAGAACCACCAACTAATAGTGAGAAGCCAACGTCCCAACCAAAGTTTTGAACAGTCCAACCAATAACAGCTGATGCGATTACAGAACCACCTAGGTAACCAAATAGACCTGTGAAGCCTGCTGCTGTACCTGCTGCTTTCTTGTGAGATAGTTCAAGAGCGTGTAAACCGATTAACATAACAGGACCGTAGATTAAGAAACCAATAACAATCATACAGAACATGTCAAGATTAGGGCTGCCAGGAGGTGTCATCCAGTAAACAACTGTAGCAATAGTTACTAGAACCATGAAGAACACACCAGTAGCACCACGGTTACCTTTAAATACCTTATCTGATACCCAACCACAGAATAATGTACCAGGAATACCTGCATATTCATAGAAGAAGTATGCCCATGAAGTTGTATCAACAGCGTGGTGTTTAACTTCTTGTAAATAAGCTGGAGACCAGTCTAAGATACCATAGCGTAGTAAGTAAACAAATACGTTTGCAATAGCGATTAACCATAGAGCTTTGTTTGGGAAAACATAAGTCATGAAAATTTCTTTAGCAGATAATTCAATTTCTGACTTTTCTTTGTCATAGTCTGCTGGATAATCGTTTTTATATTCTTCAATAGGTGGTAAACCACATGATTGAGGAGTATCACGCATAGTTGCATATGCAAATACAGCAACTACGAATGTACCTATAGCAGGCATATAGAAAGCTGCGTGCCAATCATTAAATAGGTACATACCTAATAAGAATAGTAGAGGAGGTAGACCACCACCAATGTTGTGAGCACAGTTCCAAATAGAAACGATACCACCACGTTCTTTTTGTGACCACCAGTGAACCATAGTTCTACCACATGGTGGCCAACCCATACCTTGGAACCAGCCACAAGCAAATAGTAATACAAACATTACTAAAATTGAAGATGTTGCCCATGGAACTAAGCCCATAAATAACATCACAGCACCTGATAGTACTAGACCTAGTACTAAGAATTTTCTTGGATTTGCACGGTCTGAGAAAGAGCCTGAGATAAACTTAGAAAAACCATAAGCAATAGAAATTGCAGATAGAGCAAAACCTAAGTCAGTCTTTGTAAAACCTTCTTCTTGTAAATAAGGAATAGCAAGAGCGAAGTTCTTACGTACTAAATAGTAGGCTGCATAACCAAAGAAAATACCAAAGAAAATTTGCCATCTTAAACGCTTATAAGTGGAATCAATTTGATCCGCTGGTAAGCGCTCTATATGTGGCGCTGGTTTTAAAAATCCTATCATATTATTCAATCCTTCAATATAAAATTAAGATAGATTTAAATTGCTGTAAAGTTTATGTTAAATAGGTCTTATAAAATAAGATATTTGTCACAATTTTAAAAGATAAAAGATATAAATGAAGTTTTTTATCAAAAATCCTACCTAGATCAAATAATATTATTATCTTTATTATGCTATTTAATATTAAACATTATAAAATAAATTATATTACTAAATATATTTTTATATATTATGTATAGTTTATATTAATACTTTTAAGTTAATTATTTTATAAATTTGTTTGTTTTTATTTATAACAAAGTAAAATTTAACACTTTTTAAATTTAGTTTTATATATTTAAGTTATTGATTTATTTTTATATTTTTATAAAACTACCATATAATTAGATTAATATGACTTAATAATAATATGTTTTAAATTTTACATATATTTTACAAATATGGCTTTTTTTTACATTTTATTAAATCACAATATTAAATTTAAATTACTTTTATATTTTTAGAAAAACTATTTTTAGTTTTTTAAAGTTTTTTATTTAAAGTTAAGGAAAAACAAAATAAAGTGTATGATTATAAGGGTAGAGATGTATAAAAAAGTTTTTGTAAAACATATTAGTGTTAATAGCTAGACATAATTTTTTAGAAGTAAAAAATAATGATTTTCTAAGTTTATAAAAGATATGAGTTTTACAAGATAGATTTGTATTTAAAAGATTAATCATAAAGCTAAAAGTTTTAATCTTAAAAAAGATTGAATAATAAAAAAGAGGCATAGTTTTTTGCTATACCTCTTTTATAACACTATATGTTAGTAAAAAAATCTTTAACCAATTAATGATAGAGCCATTTGTGGTCTCATATTTGACTGCATTAGCATTGATGATGCAGCTTGTTGAATAATGTTTTGTTGAGTTAAGTTTGCACTTTCCTCTGCAAAATCAGCATCACGTATACGAGATCTTGCATCAGCTGTGTTCATAGCAACATTTGATTGATTACGTATAGTTGATTCCATACGATTTTGTATAGCACCTAAATTACCACGTTGCTTGTCAACAATAGCAATAATCTTATCAATTTCATTAATTGCAAGTTGTGCTTGTGATGCTGTAGATAAAGCAAAACCAGAACCTTTACCTTGAGCTAAACCAGCAGCTGCACCACCACTTACAAGTCTAAGTGCACTTTTCACAATCTTAGCTTGATCAATCATTGCAGATAAAGTATAACCCTTA
>JARHZF010000114.1 GCA_029258325.1 Anaerobiospirillum sp.
TCAGCAAATGGTACAAATACTAAAGCAGACCGTGAAGCTATTAGTGCTGAGTCAACACAATTAGCAAATGAAATTACTCGTATTGCTTGTCAAACAACCTTTGGTGGTCAAAAGATCTTAGCATCAAGTGCAGCTTCTGGCACAATTTCAACTGGCGATAAAGTAACATTCCAAGTAGGTGCAAATACAGGTGATACTTTAGATTTAGCTATTAGTGAAAATGGTTACTCATTATCTGCATTAATTGCAACTACAGGTGCTACAGGTAAAGGCGTATCAACAACTAGATTTGTTCTATCATCAGCCTCAGCAGCTCAAGATGCTATTACACATATTGACACAATTATTGCAAGAATTGATAAACAACGTGGCAATCTAGGTGCTATGCAAAATCGTATGGAATCAACAATACGTAATCAATCAAATGTATCAATGAATACAGCTGATGCAAGATCACGCATACGTGATGCTGACTTTGCTGAAGAAAGTGCAAACTTAACTCAACAAAACATCATTCAACAAGCAGCTTCATCAATGTTAATGCAATCAAATATGAGACCACAAATGGCTCTATCATTAATTGGCTAATATATAGTTTTATAACTTTAATCAAAACCATAAAGAGAGGGCTAATATAGCCACTCTCTTTTTTTTATTTTACAAACAATAACTTATCTAAGTTTAAATATTTTTTAAGATAAAGTATTATTGCTTTTTATAAAAGATATTAGTTTTTATTTACTTTTAGATGAAGATATTTGATATAAAAATATTTAATAAATGATATTAAAAATATTTAACTTTTGTTGTATATTATTTTTTCATGAAATGGCTATGGAATATAGTTTGTCTAAATTTTTATTTTAAAAGGTTTTGTATGAAAAAATCTCTTTTTTTATTAGCACTAGTTAGTTGCTTATCTTTTAGTACACTTTCTTTTGCAAGTGATATATCTTCATTAGTTACATCTGCTAATAATGGAGATAAAGAAGCTCAGTTTGATCTTGGTTATATGTATGATGAAGGTGATGGTGTAAAACAAGATTATAAGGAAGCTTTTAAGTGGTATGAAAAAGCTGCTCTTCAAGGTCATGAAACAGCTCAATATAATCTTGCTGTTTTATATGAAAATGGTACAGGCACTGCTAAAAATCTAAATGAAGCTTTTAAATGGTATAAGAAAGCAGCAGAGCAAGGTGATGTAGATGCTCAATATAATGTAGGTTATATGTATGATGAGGGTGAGGGCATTGAACAAAACTATTTAGAAGCTCTTAAGTGGTATAAGAAAGCTGCAGATCAAGGTTCTTTAGAAGCTATTGTTAATATTGGTTATATTTATGAAAATGGCAATGGTGTTTCTAAAAATTATGAAGAAGCTTTTAATTGGTACATGAAGGCTGCTAAAAAAGGTGATGCTACAGCACAGACTAATTTAGGCAATTTATACTCTGATGGTCTTGGTGTTAAACAGGATTATACTCTTGCTTTTAAATGGTATGAGAAAGCAGCAAAGCAAGGTGAGAGTGATGCTCAATACAATCTAGGTCTAATGTATATGAAAGGTATTGGCGTTAAAAAAGATATAAAGCAAGCTAAGGACTTATTCTTAAAAGCATGTAATAATGAAGATAAAGATGCTTGTTCTTTATATAAAGAAATTAAGATGAAATATAATTAATTTTATCTTTATACTTCTTAAACAATACTAAAACTATGATTGATATAAAATTGATCATAGTTTTTTGTTTTAATTTAGTTTAAAAAAGAGCATAAAGTAGTACTTGTGATTTTTGCATTATTACTTAAACTAACATAGTGCTTATCTTGTGTAGAAACAACATAAATCTCATTTGAACCCATAAAGTCAATTTAGTTTTGTCTATATTATAATAAGATAAATGTAAATCTTTTAGTACTGTTATAGTTCACAGTATGTTAGTGATTATAGTAAATACTCATTCAAATATTTGACTTGTACCATGTGTAAATAATTCTCTTAATTGAAAATAGACTTTACTTTGTTTTTGCACTTATAAAGATAAATACAAGTAAGGCTAACAACTTTAATTTTATTTAAAAAGCTTCTTTATAAAATATAAATTTCAAAAAAAAATTTAATTTTTTATATAAAGATATAATTTTCTAATTTATACTTATATGTATACATTAAATAAAATAATGTATTTCATGTAGAAGTTTATGGCATTTTTATATTATTAATAAAAAACAAAATTATATAAACAATGTAGTTTATATAAGAGTTTTTTTATGTTTTTACATAGAATTATGTTGTTTTAATTAACAGCACAATAATCACAATGACTAACAATGTAAATATGATATAGACTTTTATGTATAGCTCTATATAAAGTATTAAAGATTTATAATCTTTTTAAAAGAAGGTCTTGTATGCAAAAAGAATTTTTAAAAGTAACCTTAACTTTTATTTTATGTTTTACTTTTAATGGTCAAAGTTTTGCAAATGCAAACTTAGATAAGGCTATTGCTTTGACTAAGGATGAACCTTTAGTAGTTAAAAAAAATAAAGAGGAAGCTGAACCTTATAATGAGACTTTACACTTATGGCAAAAAGCAGCTGAAAAGGGCTATGCTAAAGCACAGTATAATTTAGGCTATATGTATGCTCATGGTGATGGAGTAAAGCAAGATTGTAAAGAAGCTATAAAATGGTATAAAAAGGCAGCTATGCAGGGGCTTATAAATGCTCAATATGATTTAGGTTCTCTTTATGAGCAAGGACTTTTTGTAAAGCAAGATTATAAAGAGGCAATAAAGTGGTATAGCATGGCTGCAAATCAAGATGATGAAAAATCACAATTAAGTCTTGCTAATATATATTATGAGGGACTTTTTAAAAAAAGTGATTATAAAGAAGCTTTTAAGTTATATGAGATATTAGCAAATAAAGGTAATGGTCTTGCACAAGCACAACTTGCTACTATGTATTACAAAGGACTTTATGTTAATAAAGACTATAAAAATGCTATAAAATGGTATAAGGAAGCTATAAAGCAAGATGTTGCACAAGCTTATTACTATTTAGGATTAATGTATATTAAAGGTTATGGTCTTACTAAAAATACTAAAGAAGCTTTATCTTTATTTATAAAAGCTTCAAGTCATAATTATGCTTTAGCTCAAGATGCTTTAGCTTTAATGTATGAAAAAGGTATTGAGGTACAAAAGGATATAAATATAGCCAAACGTCTTTATGGTAAAGCTTGTGAAAATGGTTTAGAACATGGTTGTTTAAATCAAAAAAGACTTAATTTAAAAGAGTAAATATTAATATATTATTATAGTTATATGTGCTTATACATTAATTATAATAGTATTTAGTTCATGGTATTTTTACGTTTTACTTAAAAACAACATCATGCTCTTTTATATAAAAACGTAAATAAAACATGAACTTAGTATTTTTAATAAAAAAAGGGATTTTTATGCACAGTAAATTTTTAAATTTAGCTTTAATTTTTGCATTTTCTTTATCTTTTAATGTTTATGCTGAAAATAATGTAGATGAATTACAAGAATTAGCAATGCAAGGTGATGCTAAGGCACAAAGTGAGTTAGGGGCTAAATATAAATTTGGTGATGGTGTAGCTAAAGATAGTCAAGAAGCTTATAAGTGGCTTAAAAAGGCCGCAGAGCAAGGATATGCAGAAGCTCAAAGTCTGCTTGGTTCTATGTATGAAAGCGGTGATGGTGTAGCTAAAGATAGCAAAGAAGCTTATAAGTGGCTTAAAAAAGCTGCAGATCAGGGTTATAAAGATGCACAAGTTATGTTAGATAACCTTAAAGAGACAGGTGCTAACTTTAAAGATAGTGATACATATAATGCTTTAAAAGATAAAGCTTCACAAGGTTTTAATAATGCAAAAGATTTAGCCCTCTCTTTTTATAAAGAAAATAAAGATAGTATAAAAGAAAACTATGATGAAACTCTTTTATTACTTAAGAAAGTAGCAAATAAAGGTGATGCAAAAGCACAATATAATTTAGGTAATATGTATTTGCAGGGTACTATCTTAAAACAAGATTATAAAGAGGCATTAAATTGGTTTAATAAAGCTGCAGAGCAAAATAATGCTGATGCTCAATATAGTCTTGCTACTATGTATGAAAATGGTTTTGGGGTTAGACAAGATCTAAAAGTTGCCAAAGAGTTTTATGGCAAAGCTTGTGATAACGGTCTACAACAAGGCTGTGAACTTTATAAAAAACTTAATGAAAAAGGTATTTAAAAAGATTTTTTATATAAGGGTGCATAAAAGCACATTTTTATGTAATTTAAAAAATAAAAGAGGTATGTATGTACAATAAATTTTTTAAAATAGCTTTAACTTTATTTTTAACTTTATCTTTAAATTCATATGCTTTAGATAGCAATAATATTGAAGCTTTAAAGGTAAAAGCTAATGAAAATGATGCTAATGCTCAATATAAACTTGCTTTAATTTACTTAAAAGGAGAGTCTGTAAAGCAAGATTTAAAATATTCATTAGAATTATTTGATAAAGCTTGTGCTAATAAATATAAAAAAGCATGTGAAATGGCACGTGAGTTAAATGAGAACAATATTTAATAAAAAAAAGGGTGCGATAAAGCACCCTTATTTATTACTACATACAATAAATAAAGACATTTTATATTTAAAAATGCTATTTTTATATGTATAAAAAATAATATTTTTTAAAATTTTTAACTTTTAAACTTCTTAATTATTAATAATATGAAAATATTACCTTGTTTTCTTAAAAATTTTATTATTTTAAAAATACATTTAAAATAAATAAAATTTTTTATAAAAAACTTATTCTATTTTTTAATAAATATATTATAATTGTCGCCCGTCAGAGATAAAAGAATTCTCTTTTTAATTTACAGGTATAGTATGAAAAACAACTTCTTAACATCAGTATGTGCTTTAGTTTTATGTATGTCTTTTAACACATATGCAAAAGAAAATACAACATCTTTATCTAATGTTATTACAGAAGCACAACAAGAAGATACTGAATCTTTATATAATCTAGGCTATATGTATGAGCAAGGTTTAGGTGTTGCTGAAAATTTTGATGAAGCTATTAAGTGGTATAAAAAAGCTGCAAGTAAAGAAAATGCTCATGCTCAATATCATCTAGGTTTAATCTATACTAAGGGTGTAGGTGTTACTCAAAATATAAAATATGCTCAAGAGTACTTTATAAAAGCCTGTGATAATGGCTATGCTAAAGGCTGTGAAATGTACAGAGCATCAAATGAGAATAATATCTAAATAAAATTAAAAAAAGGTGTCATTTTGGCATCTTTTTTTTGTCTTAGCTAAACCTCATTTTGCTTTTCTTATCTAAACTTCTACACATAAATTTAAAGTCTTTACAAGATAACTTTTATCTTAAGTGCATACTAAAAATAGTATGAAATTTTTTTAAATATGACTTATTTTGCTAAAACCTACAAATTAAAGTACAAAAATAAAGAAATAGCTACACATTTATTTTAAAAATTAACTAGTTCTTTTACTTTTTTATTACTTAAAACAACATAGCTATCTTGTGTAGAAACAGAGGTAAATAAAAAATCTCTTAATGACAAGTATGTATTTTTGTATTTTAAAATGGACTTTAGTCTACTTAAAATTTTTAAGATTAAAATTACTTTATCTTTAAAATAAATATACAATATGACTTTTAAAGGAGTAAGATCTTACATGTTATTTAATTTTTTTAAAACTAAAAAAGAAAGTTCTATATATGCTGATATAAAAAAAGAAGCATTAGATGGAGATATAAATGCTATAGCTATGCTTGGTGTTTTATATTATGAGGGACATGAGGTAAAAAGAGATTATAAAAAAGCATTTGATTGCTTTAATGAAGCTGCACAATATGAGCATATAGAGTCCATGGCTATACTTGGTATTATGTACTTAAAAGGACTTTTTGTAAAAAAAGATTTAAATCTTGCTATAAAGTGGCTTAAAAAAGCTGCAAATAAAGGACATGTAAATTCTCAAGGCACATTAGGTCTTATCTACAAAGATAGTGAGGCTAAAAATATCGATTTGGCTATTTATTATTTAACCTTAGCTGCTGAAAATAATGAACCTTTATATCAAGTAAATTTAGGCAATATCTATGCAAAAGGTGATATTGTTGCACAAGATTATAATGAGGCACTTAAGTGGTATAGAGAAGCTGCTATGCATAATAATGCTCATGCTCAACATAATTTAGGCATGTTTTATTATTATGGCTATGGTGTAGATAAGGATTTAAAGCTAGCTAAAGATTGGTTTTATAAAGCTTGTAATAATGGCTATAAAGAAAGTTGTTCTATGTATAGAAAACTTAATAAAAAGTGTAAACTTCAAATTTAAGTCTTATATAACAATGTTTTTAGTTTATAATAAATAAAGTACTTAAACCTATATACATTTTCTATGTAAACTCCTTTTAATGTATTGCTCTAATCTATGTTTTGTACATTAATAAAGCTTAATCTTAATTATAAGTTTAAGCTTTTTATAAAAAATCTAACTTACACAGTCTTTTTTGTTTTATTGCAATATGTTTATGTTATTTTAGGTGTAAAAAAGACTTTCATTTTTCTATGATAGACAAGCTAGGATACATTGTTTAAAACAAAATAGTTATTTTTTATTTTAAAAATAATTCTTAAAAACAAAGTAAATCTAACCTTAACTATATACGCAATACTTATTTAATAATATCTTAAATAAGATAGTATTAATAATAAATTTTTTCTTATATACTTTAGTTTAGACCATATGCTTATTTAAAGGTTTAACCTTAAATAAGATAAATATAACTTATTTAAAAATATAAAAAGGAATTTTTTTTATGCAAAAAGAACTATCAGAGAATGACAAACAATTTAATCTCATTGTTGCAGATTTAAATGAATATTTAGAAGATGAAGAAAATGACTATGGAGAATATGGCGAAGATGATTATAAAGAGACAATTAAAAAACTTAAAAAATTAGCAGCAGATAATCATGCTCCATCTCAAAATCAATTAGCACTCCTCTATAGTCTTGGTAGATTTGTAAAACAAAATGATAAAGAGGCAAGAAAATGGTTTTTAAAAGCTGCAACACAAGGTTATGTAGAGGCACAAGTGAATGCAGGTTATCTTTATATGAAAGGAGGAGATGTTAAAGTTGACTATAAGAAAGCTTATAGTTTGTTTTTACAAGCAGCAGAGCAAGGTTTAGCTGAAGCTCAATATAATGTAGCTTATCTTTTAAGTGAAAATTATGTACATGAATTTGATAGAAATAAAATTTTAAAAAAATGGCTTTTAAAAGCAGTAGAACAAGAATATGGTAAAGCTCAATGTCTTTTAGGTAAATGTTATTTTCAAGGTGATTATGGTTTTAAAAAAAATTATGAAAAAGCTTTGCATTTTTTAACCTTAGCATCTAAAGATAAAGAATGTTGTTGTAAAGCTTATTCTTTTATAGGTCTTATGTATTTTGATGGATATGGTGTAAAGAAAGATTATAACAAAGCATTTGATTTCTTGATAAAGGCAGCAGTACAAGATCATATTGGTGCTCAAGTAATCGTAAGTTCTATGTATGCTAATGGTCAAGGTGTAGAAAAAGATGAGGTTATGGCAGATTTTTGGCAGGACAAGTTACGTGAAGCACAATCAGAATATGAGGATGAAGATGATGAATATGATGAAGAAAGTTTTCACTTACTTGTAGGTGCTCTTAATGATATTATTACAAAGCGTTCTAATTAAATAGTAAAAACATCAATATTTACCTTGTTATCATAAAAGATAAACCTTTTAAAGCTATACTATATAAAAGCTAGTATAGCTTTTACTTTTTAGTTTTAAAGTTTTGATAAAAACAAAATTATTTATACCTTATTTTAGTATAACTTATTGTATGACAAAGATTTTTATATAAAAAGCAATGCTATGTAAACATAAAATTAAGCTCTTTTTTACAATTAAAAGATTATAAAAATGCCATAGATAAAAGTGATACAAGGGTTAAATCTCAATTAAGTGTAATTTATTACTCTAAAGCTAAAAATAGTTAAAAAAGCTTTAAATAATGGTGTTAAAATCTTTTGATGCTTATAATAAGCTAGATTTAGAATTTAAGCTCTTGTTTTAAAGGTTTTTAAGACATTATTATTTTTAAGTATAAATATGGTAATTTATACTTAATTAAAACAAATAGATATAAGCTAATTAAAAAAATAGGTTTTTTATGAGCAATAAATTATTGGATATACTAAATAGATCTACAGGTGTAAATAGTAAAAAAAAATTTAAAGCTTTACAATAAAAAGCAGAGCAAGGAGATGCTATATCTCAAAATAAGTTGGGACTTGCTTATTGTATTGAAGATTACGTAGATATAGATTATAAAGAGGCATTAAAGTGGTATACAAAAGCTGCAGATAAAGACAATGTAGATGCTAAATATGATATAGGTAAAATGTATTTACAAGCATATGGAGTTAAAAAAAATTATAGAGAAACTTTAAGTTATTTTATAAAAGCAGCTGCACAAGGTCATAAAGAAGTTTATTCTTTAATAGAAAAAATAAATAGTGAATTTTACTAATTAAGTTTAAAAGCAAACTAAAAGAAAAGATTAATTAAGATCTTGCTTTTATTTAATACGCTTTTAAGGATAAAGATATAGGACATTTTTTTAAAGTGTAAAAAAGGTTTTGTATGAATAAACTCTTATTAAATATAGCCATATCTACTTTTATATGTGTGTCTACATTCTCATATGCAAAAGATAATGTAGATATTAATGCTTTAATCTTAAAAGCAAATACAAATGATGTAGATGCTCAATCTATGTTAGGTTTAATGTATTATTATGGAGATGGTGTAAAGCAAGACTATAAAGAGGCATTTACATGGTATAAAAAGGCAGCAGATAAAGGAGATGTCAAAGCTCAATACATGTTAGGTTTAATGTATTACTATGGATATGGAGTAGAACAAGATTATAAAAAGTCACTAAATTTCTATACAAAAGCTGCAGAGCAAAATAATGTAGAGGCTAAAGTTATATTAGCTTTTATGTATTTTAAAGGATATGGAGTAAAACAAAATTATAAAGAAGCAGTAAAGCTATATACAAATGCAGCTAAGCTAGGTGATATAGGTGCTCAATATCATTTAGCTACAATGTATGAGAAAGGATATGGAGTAAAGCAAGATTATAAAGAAGCAATAAAGTGGTATACAAAAGTATCAGAACAAAATAATGCACTAGCTCAACATAGTTTAGCTAACATATATTATAAAGGACAAGGCGTAAAACAAGATTTACAAAAAGCTAAAAAATGGTATAAAAAAGCATGTATTAATGGATTTCATGTAAGTTGTGATATTTATAAAAAGCTAAATTAAAAAGACAAAATTTATTAATTGAAGATCTTATAAAAGCTACAGAGCATTGTGATGTAGATGCTAAATAAGGTATAGCAGAGCTTGATACAATAAGTTATGATGTCTATATAGATTTAATGTAGTTTATAACCTTAGTTTTAGATAATATTTTAAAAAGGATGATTTTTATGAAAAAACACTTACTACAAGTAGTAGCAGCTGCTCTTATGTGTATGTCTTTACATACAGTTTATGCAGATTCTAATCTAGATCTTAATGCTCTAATAAAAAAGGCAGAGCAAGGTGATATTGAAGCTCAAAAGACTTTAGGTTTTATGTATGATGAGGGTAATGGTGTAACTCACAATGCCTTAGAGGCAATAAAGTGGTATAAGATGGCAGCTAACAAAGGTGATGCTGATGCTCAATTTCATTTAGGTTATATCTATATAAATGGAGATGAGGCTATTAAAAATCCTCAAGAGGCAATCAAATGGTATAAGATGGCTGCTATGCAAGATCATGAATATGCACCATTTAATTTAGCTTTAATTTATGAAAAAGGCTTAGGTGTAAAGCAATCTTTAAAAGAAGCTCTTAAGTGGTATCAAAAAGCATGTGATCTTGGTGCTGAAGATGCTTGTGATAAGGTTCAATAATTAAACTTGAGGGTGTGGAGAGCACCCTTTATTGTTTTTTGTAATACACCATAATTTAGTTATAATCTATAAGATAGAGCTTTTACACATCAATAAATAAAAAAGGAATTGGATGAAAAACTTTTTATTAAAAGTAATAACACATATTCTTATTTTTATGTCTATACATACAGTATTTGCAAATGATAAAGCAGAACTTAATGCTTTAATAAAAGAGGCAGAAAAAGGTAATATAGACGTTCAATATAATCTCGCTTCAATATATTACAGTGGATACAGTGTCACTCAAAACTATAAAGAGGCAATAAAGTGGTATAGAAAAGCTGCCATGCAAGGTCATGCTAGAGCTCAACATAATTTAAGTGTCATGTACAGTAATGGGCAAGGAACATCTCAAGATTATGACGAGGCTATAAAATGGTATAAGATGGCAGCTAAGCAAGGTCTTGCAGAATCTCAATATAATTTAGGCAATATGTATGCTAAAGGTCAAGGCACTCCTCAAAACTATAAAGAAGCTGTAAAGTGGTATAGAAAATCAGCTAAGAGAGGTGTTGCTAAAGCACAGTATAATCTAGCTACTATGTATTATAAT
>JARHZF010000015.1 GCA_029258325.1 Anaerobiospirillum sp.
AAAAAAAAGCATGATCTAAAAATAGAAAATTATAATAAGAACTTTTATAGTTAGTATGAATAAACCTAAAAATTGTTTATAAAAAATCAAGTCTAAAATGAATTAAGGTATTAATTTATAAAACAAAAATATAAATTTTGTTCATAATTTTTTTTAATTTTTTTATTGAAATTGATAGTATTTTTGTTGTAGTGTTTTATACTTTATTTATACTTTTTATTGAATAATAGATTTTTTTATTTAAAATTTCTAAACATAAAATATTTTTTCATAAAATTTTATTTAGTAAAAACAAAAAGATACAAAAATACAATATGGAAAAATAAAAAAATGTTCATTTTTAAATGATACAAAATTTCATAAAGTATAATTTATTGATCTTTATTGAAATTTATAAAATATAAAAACCTTATTAAATATATCTATATATAAAACAATATATTAATTTAAATAAAATTTATTTTTTATCTATATAAAAATAAATATAATATAAAAGATAATCTTATATAAAATAGATAAATTATTGATAATAAAAGAAATAATAAAATTAAATAAATTTAAAAAATAAAAGCAAGATTTAAAACAATAAAGTTTATTAAATAAAAAATATTTTCATAAAATAAATGATTTTTTATCTTATTCATATAATAGCCACCTCTTATTTTTTAGCTTATATAAGCTGTTTCTTGTATATTTTTTTTAAAGGAATTTTATATGATTATAATAGATATAGTGAAAAATCTTTATTCAGTGTATGACCAAAATTCATGCTTACACGACCTTACATCTAAAATAAGCTCATCTATACAAAAAATGCATAAAATGATTGCTAAAAATCATACCTTAGAACAGGTACACAAAGATGTAGAAATGTTTATAAAACATCAAAAGGTTGTAGGTATCTTATTAGTAGATGGCGTAAAACAAACTGTAATTAATGCTCTAAAAGATGTGTATACAAAAGAAGAAAGACCTACTCAAAGAAAACTTTATCAAAATATAAATTGTAACGAACTTTATACACAAATATCTTATATGAACCCAACACATAAGATAAGCTTAGATAAATTCTACACTTTCTTTATCTTAGAACTACCTTTTATACTCTGCCATAGTATTAACAATACTATATATCAAAATGAAAAATTATATAAAAATGCTATTAGATATGATGATAATTCAATACATAAAAACCTACCTTATGCTACAGATCTATCTGATATACACAATATAAAAGAACTTACAGGTCTTGATGCTGAAGATATTTTATTTGACCTAAAGGCTATATCATCAGATAGTGATAATGCTATTAAAACCTTAGTATCTCAGTACAATAAAGGTATGCTTAATATACTTGAACATATAATTAAAAAGAAATGTAATATTGAAAGTGAAATATTACCTTGCAAGAAAAAAGACTTTAAAGATTTTATTATCAATAAGTGCAAAAATATTGATAGCTCATTTAAAGATTTTAAAAATATAAATCAATATTTAAACTTAACTCATTTTACCTTTGATTACGATCCATCTAGCGTTCTTTCAAGATATAAGGTTAAAAGAGTTGAGAAAATCTTAGATGACGCTAATAGAGTTAATACTCTTTGGCTTATGATTTCTCTTTATCTTGTGCTTATTCGTCAAAGTTTAAAAAGAAATGTTCCTGATACAGCTATATCTACAGAAGATATACCAAATGAAATTGATATTTATTTAGCTATGATTGCATATGAGGTTACTATTAAAGTCATCAAATTTATAAAATCAAATCATAAGATTGGTAAAGATGAAAAATTACCTAGCCTTAATGACTACCTCTTTTTACTAAGTGAATATACAAAAGGTTCTGTGCGGTCTCTAATTTGCTCCACTTGTGGTCAACCTTACTTTGTTGTAAATAATTGTGCTTTAAATGAAGCTGGTACTAATTTACAATACTTTAAATGCCCTTGTTGTACTTTTGAGAAAAAGAAATTTTCATCATATCTTGCTATCTTAAAAGGTTAATAAAAATAAGAGTTTTTTATTTTTGAATTTATGTGATATTTACTTATGTTTTTACATAAGATATGAAATCTTTTGTGTCACAAAGAAAAATCACAAAGACTTATTTTTTAAATAAAGTTTTAGATATTCTTCACATCTACATTTACTATAAAGGGAAGCTTTTTAGCTTCCCTTTATTATAAGATATAAGTTATTTATCGTAATTTGGAATAACTTTACTTAAATCTACCTTTTGCTTAAAGTTTTTAAAGAATTTCTCTAAAACTTCATCAACATTTTTACCCTCATAACGAATAAATGCTTTTAAATTACCATCAGCTGCATAAGTATATAAAATGTTGAAATTTGAAAGTGGTACTAAAATACAATCTATGCCTTTGTACTCAGTTGCAAATTTTGCAATATTAAAACCTGGATCTGTTTTTAAAAGATTATCTAACATCATCATCTTATAATGACCTAAATCTTTTTCATTATCTACAATTAAAATAGTAAAAATAGAATCATACTTAGTACTTTTCATTTCAACATAAAAAGCATCATTAGTTTCAGATACAGTATTTAATACAAAATCATCCTCAAAATTAGCTTTATAAAATCTATTATCTATAACAAAGGCACTAGCACTTTGTATAAATAAAAGACAAGCTATAAATGAAGATGTTATGAACTTAAACATAAAAGACTCCTTTTATTATTCTAATAAGCTAACAATATAGCTTTTTATATTTTAACTCTATACTAAATAACTAGCACTCTCAATCTCTTGATCTATTTTTAGAGATATATTTCTCAATATAAGAATTATTAAAAATAAATGAAAGCATAAATGATATAAAAAGCAAATGCATAAGTTATGAGAATAGATATGTATAAGATAGAGTTACTTACAATAAGAAAGAATTATTTTGTTTTAAGTAACAACATAGTACTGCCTTGTGCAAAAATAACGTAAATATCATATGAACTAAATAAAAGAATAAAGTTTATAAAAACTCAATAAATTGATCCCTATCTTTTTATTTTAAATAATTTTTTAAATTTACTGAAAACAACTCTATCTTATACAAGGTTAAAAACATTGCCTTAAATGGAAAGCTTATAAAATAGCATGATTTATTTAGTATAATTTTTTATAAAAATTAACAAATATTTTTTATTTTATTACAAGAGAATAAGATATTTATCAGATAAATGGCATATTTATTGCGTATTTTGATTTTGGAAGTCCAGCTATAATTTTTTAGGACTTATAAAAATAATAAAAAAGGAGAGAAAAATGGCTCTTTATGTAAATACAAATGTGAGCTCTTTAAACTCACAAAGAAAGCTTACTAATGCTACAAATTCTTTAACTACTACTTATCAAAGACTATCTTCAGGTCTTCGTATTAATAGTGCTAAAGATGATGCTGCAGGATTACAAATATCAGACAGATTAACTAGTCAGATCAACGGTTTAAATCAAGGTAACCGTAATACAAATGATGGCATAGCTCTAGCTCAAACTATTGAGGGTGCTATGGAAGAAATGACTAATATGATGCAAAGAATACGTGTTCTTGCAGTTCAAGCATCAAATGGTACTAACTCTGAAAAAGATAGAGCTGCTTTACAACAAGAAGTAAAAGAACTATCACTTGAAATTACACGTATTGCATGTCGTTCAACCTTTGCAGGTGAAAAGATTTTAGCTGGTAATGGTAAGTTAGGTAAAAATACAGGTGCAAAAGGTCAAGGTTTAATAACCTCATCTGGAACCATTACATTACAAGTAGGTGCTAACTCTGGTGACACTTTAGTACTTACAGGTTTATCTCGTGGTTTTACACTATCTATGATTGCTGATGCTGCAGGTCCAAAAGCTGGTAAAAGTGCTTCTT
>JARHZF010000040.1 GCA_029258325.1 Anaerobiospirillum sp.
AAAGCTGAAGCTATTAAAAACTCATTCTTCGGTCCAATTACTCCAAATGTTCCTGCATCTATTTTACAATTACACCCAAATGTTATTGTTGTAGCTGATGAAGATGCTCTATCTTTAGTTTAGTAAAAAGAATTAATAAACTATGTAAATTTAAATGCTTAAGATTTTATCTTAGGCATTTTTTCTATCTAAATCTTTTAAAAGTTTTATACAGCTCTAAATTTTGCTTAAATAAAAACTCTCTATTAAATAGTCACCTAGAAAAGTTCACAGTAAATGTCTAAATTCTAATTACAATTTGTATTGTAAAAATTTGCACTTTACCTAAAGTTATAGAATAAATTAAAAATAAAGCATAGATAAAAGAAAAGCCCCAAGACTTTCCTTGGAGCTTCCTTTATAAATTCTTAATCTAAACTATGAGATTAGAATGAGTAACGCATACCTGCTGAGAACTTTGTGCCTTCATCATTTTTGTCATCAGAACCACCATCAAAGCTTGTTTCTGCCCATACATTGAAGTTTGCATTGAAAGCATAGTTAGCTAATAGAGGAACACGAATGAACTTATCTTTTTTATCACCTACTTCCCTCTCTGCATGGTTATAACCTGCTTTTACACTTAAACCATTAGTAAAGCCATAAGCTACAACTGCTTCATAACCAGTGTATTCAATGTCATCACCAACAGTCTTATTAAAGGTCTTTTGATTATATAATGTACCTAGATATAGACCATTATCTAAACTACCCCATGCTAAACCAAGAGCATATTGGTCATAGTCTTTGATACCTTTATCACCTGACTGTCCTATGACACTTTCTTCTGTAGTATAAGTATCTTTGTATTGAGTAGTTGCTTGTGAGTAACCTGCTCTAAATGCGATAGGACCAAAGCCAACAGTTGGAGTTGTATAACCTGCACCAATAGTGAAACCAGAATCTAGATCTAGACCTTTACCTTCATCCATACCAACATCTTGACCATTTGTAGCTAATTGATATGTTGCTCTTAAGTCAAAACCATTGCTTGAGAATTCATAGCCAATTAAGCCTGAACGTCTCTCGTCACCTAAAACAGCATTAGCACCTTGATCTTCAAAAATATCAGTTGTATCGTTTACTAGGTTGATGCCGTTGTTCATACGACCAACCATAACTTTACCACCAGCACCAAAGTCTAAACCAACCCAAATATGACGAGCAACAAATCCAGCATTTTTATTATTATCTGCAACATCCCACTCAACTTTAGCAATACCAGCTATACCATAGCCTAGATCTGAACGGAAATCAAAACCTAAACGACCTGATGTTAAAGCACCATTATCGTTATAATTACGATCTGCTAAATTTGATGAGTTCTCCATATTGTGGCTGTATGCTACTGATTGAATACGGCCATATGTATCCATTGATACACCATCTTTATTATAGATGGTTGCTGCTGATGCTACTGAAGAAGCTGCTAAAGATGCAACTGCTAAAGCTAATAGTGACTTTTTCATAATCATATCCCATTTTTTAATAATGTTATAACGTCAAATAGATAACCTTAAAAATTTGACTTGTATAATATACCACTTATTTACAACATTTGTTACTAAATTTTTTAATAAATTTATAAAAGTGTGATTAAATTAATACTTATTTTTTTATAGCTTTATGTAATATCTCAAACTTTTTTTGTTTATTTATTATAAATAAAAGTTTACTATCTTATTGATTTTTATATAAATATATAAAATTATCTTCTAAACTAGAGTTTATAAAAATTTACTCTAAATAATAAAAAATAATATTTTATCTTTTTCTTTTGTTGTTTTTTCTTGATTTTTTTCTGCCTTAATAGAAAAATAAATTACATTTATTTTAATTTTTTTATGATTTTCAAAATGTTAACCAATATAGTTGTAAATAATTTTTACCTTTCTATTTTATAAAATAAAATTATTTTTTATCTTAAAATTTATTATATAAATAATTAATAATGCTATTGTTAAGCCTTATTTTTATTACAAAAAAGCTTTTTTGTCCTAAAATTTGTTTGATTTAGATCACATTTTGTTTATAAATTTATACATAAAAGTTTATGTTATTATTTAAACTACAATAGTGTTCTTTATATATAAAGAAAGTAAGTATTACATGTAAAATGTTAAAGTTCATAGTATATTTACTGTGAATTTCTACAGTAAAAAACTTATTTTGAGCAAAACTAATTTTCTAATAGAATTTTTAGTAAAAATTAAATATTGTCTTTAAATAAAAGAACTTATTGAGACATAAAAATTTCTACTATATATAGAAGTAGAAAAATTAAAAAAATGCTTATATAAGATCTTTTTTTCTATTAAGAAAGCTAAAAAAAGAAAAGGCATGACCTAAGCCATGCCTTTTATATATTCTTTAATACTTAATTAAACACGTTTAAATATTAATGAACCATTTGTTCCACCAAAGCCAAAGCTATTTGTTAGAGCATATTCAAAGTCTTTTTGTTTTGCTTCATTTGGAACTAAATCAAAATCACCAACTTCTGGATCTGGATTTTCAAGATTGATTGTTGGTGGACAGATTTGATCTCTTACTGCTAAAGTTGTAATAACAGCTTCAATAGCACCTGCAGCACCTAATAAGTGACCTGTCATTGACTTAGTTGAGCTCATGCAAGTATTCTTTGGAGCATCACCAAAGATTGATTTTACTGCACGTAACTCTGATAAGTCACCAATATGTGTAGATGTACCGTGAGCATTGATATAACCAATTTGTGAAGCTTCTATTTCTGCATCTCTTAATGCATTTAACATAGATTGACGAGCACCAGAACCATCTTCTGCTGTTGCTGTCATATGGTAAGCATCACCACTCATACCAAAGCCAACTAGTTCTGCATAAATTTTTGCACCACGTGCTTTTGCATGTTCGTATTCTTCAAGAACAAGAATACCAGCTCCATCACCTAAGACAAAACCATTTCTATCAACATCCCATGGACGTGATGCTTTTTCTGGTTCATCATTACGTGTTGATAATGCCTTTAGAGCACTAAAACCACCTATTCCCATAGGGGTTGATGCTTTTTCAGAACCACCACAAACCATAGCATCAGCATCACCACAAGCAATTAATCTTGCAGATAAACCAATAGCGTGAGTACCAGATGCACATGCGGTAACTGTAGCTAAGTTTGGACCACGTAAACCTTTTAAAATTGATAAGTGGCCTGATACCATGTTAATAATTGTTGATGGCACAAAGAAAGGACTAATACCACGAGGACCTTTATTAACTAAATTATAAATATTTTGTTCAATTAAACCTAAACCACCAATACCAGAACCTACTAAGGTACCAATACGATGACCATTTGATTCATTTATTTCTAATCCAGAATCTTCAATTGCCATTAAACCTGCAGCAATACCGTATTGGATGAATAAGTCCATTTTTCTTTCATCTTTACGAGAAATGCCGTATTTTTCAGGATCAAAATTTTTAACTAGTCCAGCGATTTTTACTGAAAAGGCGCTGGTGTCGAAATGCTCAATGGTAGAGATACCGCTTTTACCAGCAAGTAAATTCTTCCAAGATGTTAGAGTATCACTTCCAACAGGACTTAACATTCCAAGACCGGTAACTACAACCCTGCGCTTTTGCACCACAGATGCCCTCCAAAATAAACTATTAATCTTTATTAAATAAAGAGATGTCTAGCATCTCTTTCATAAATAGGGCGGATAAAAATCCGCCTCTTATATATTATTGGTGTGAATTGATGTAATCAATTGCAGCTTGAACAGTGTTAATCTTTTCAGCCTCTTCATCAGGAATCTCTGTTTCAAACTCTTCCTCTAGAGCCATTACTAACTCTACAGTGTCTAGTGAGTCTGCACCTAGATCATCCACAAAAGATGCCTCTGATACAACTTGCTCTGGATTAACACCTAGTTGGTCAACAATAATTTTCTTTACACGTTCTTCAATGCTATTGCTCATTTGCTTCCTGATCAGTCTGCTGTGCAGTACTGTCCTTTGTTATAAGTTATTTGACACCATGTCTAATAACAAAATTAAAAATAAGAAATTATGCTAATTATATAAGTTTTATTTCATTTTTGGTAGTAGAATGTAATAGTTTTTATATAAATTAAGCATGTATCTCACAAAATAAAAAATTAATTGCAGTGTAAACCACCATTTACATCAATTGTAGCACCTGTAATATAGCTTGCCATATCTGATGCTAAAAATACAACTGAAGCTGCAATATCATCTACAGTACCAGCTCTCTTTAATGGAATCTTATCAGTCCAAACTTTAAGTTGCTCTTCTTTTAGAACTTTAGTCATATCAGTCTCAATAAAACCAGGTGCAACACAGTTTACAGTAATACCACGTGATGCTACTTCTTGAGCTAATGACTTAGTAAAACCAATCATACCAGCTTTAGCTGCTGCATAATTAGTTTGACCTGCATTACCAATTTGACCTGTAATTGAGGTTATATTGATAATTCTACCTGCTCTTGCTTTCATCATTGGTGAAATACAAGCTTTAGTTAAACGAGCAACTGAAGTTAGGTTACAAGTTAAAACTGCATCCCAATCTTCATTTTTCATTCTCATAAATAAAGTATCACGAGTAATACCTGCATTATTAACTAAAATATCAGGTGCTCTACCACATTTTTCAACAATCTTGTCTAAAAGAGCATCAACGCTATCTAAATCAAGACCATTCATAACAAAGCCAAAACCCTTACCATCTAAAAATTGAGTAATGTCTTGTGCACCTTGTTCACTAGTAGCTGTACCACATACAGTCGCACCTAAACTTGCAAAGTTTAAAGCTATAGAGCGACCAATACCACGTGTAGCTCCTGTAACTAATACAATCTTATCAGTAAAATCAAATGAAAACATCATGTCTCCTTAAGCTAATGTTTCTAATGCTTTTGCTAAAGTATCTTCATTACTTACATTTGCAAGAGCTAAAGTCTTATCAATTCTCTTATTTAGACCTGTTAATACTTTACCAGGACCTACTTCAATTAATGTCTCAATACCATCTTGTTTCATATTTAAAACAGTTTCAACATAACGAACAGGATCTGTTAATTGACGAACTAAAGCATCAACAATTTCTTCTTTTTTAGTTATACCTTTTGCTAAAGCATTTGCATAAACAGGAGCTATTGCATCTTTTACTTCAATATTTGCTAAAGCATCCTTTAAAACATCAGCTGCTTTTTGCATTAATGGACAGTGTGATGGAGCAGATACTGCTAAAGGTACAACTTTACGAGCACCAGCTTCTGCTAATTTTTCACCTGCACGAGCTACAGCATCTTTTGCACCTGATATAACAACTTGACCTACAGAATTAAAGTTTGCAGCCCATACTGCATCTTGACCATTTGATACTTCAGCACAAATCTTAACAATAACATCATCATCAAGACCTAAAACAGCCATCATAGAACCAGTACCAGCAGGCACTGCCTCTTGCATAGCTTGACCACGAAGTCTAACAAGACGTACTGCATCCTTAAAATCAAGAGCATTTGCTGCAACTAATGCAGAATACTCACCTAAAGAGTGACCTGCAAAAGCAACAGGAGCATCTGCCTTTTGTATAAATGCTCTATATGCTGCAATAGATGCTGTTAAAATAGCAGGTTGAGTAATTTCTGTTTTATTTAACTCACTTTCAGGACCTTCTAAAGTTAAAGCTTTTAGATCATAACCTAAAGCCTCATTTGCCTCTTCATAAGTACGTGCAACTTCAGCATTATCCATAAAGTCTTGTAACATACCTACAGATTGAGAACCTTGTCCTGGAAAAATTGCTGCATATTTTTTCATAGAGTTATGCTCCTTAATATATTCTTTTTAATTCTTTTTTAATATCTAACTAAGGCTGCGCCCCATGTAAAACCACCACCAAAAGATTCTAATAGTAGTAGATCACCACGCTTAATTCTGCCTGATTTTACACCTTCATCTAAAGCTAAAGGCACAGATGCAGCTGAAGTATTTCCATGTTTATCTAAAGTCACAATAACTTGAGACATATCTAAATGTAATTTCTTAGCTGTTGCAGAAATAATTCTTAAATTAGCTTGATGGGGAATTAAAAAATCTAAATCACTATCTTTAAGATTTGCTTGTTCTAATGTTTCACTTACAAGTTTTGATAAAACAGTTACAGCTCTCTTAAATACATCATTACCTTTCATAGTAAGCCATGCATCTTTATCCCTATCTTGACGTGATGCATAAGGTAATGTCAATAAAGAGCCACAAGTTGGATCTGAACCTAAATTTATAGTTAAAGTACCCTCAGTGTCTGATGCACCTAGCACTACAGCACCTGCACCATCACCAAAAATAATAATAGTACTTCTATCATTTTGATCACATGCTCTTGATAGAAGATCAACACCAATAACTAAAACATTTTTTACTTGTTTTGCCATGATCATAGCATGTGCTACAGAATAAGCATAACTAAAGCCTGCACAAGCTGCAGCAACGTCAAATGCAATACCTGCAATACCTAACTCTTTTGCAATTTCACAAGCTGAAGATGGAAAAGCATTTTCAGATGATGTTGTTGCACAAATAACAGCATCAATATCTGAAGCTTGTAGATTTGCATGCTCTAAAGCTTGTTTGGCAGCAAGAGCACCCATAGAAGCCGCTGTTTCTTCTGGTTTAGCTATTCTTCTTTCTAAAATACCTGTTCTCTCAACAATCCACTCATTAGTAGTGTCAACCATTTTTTCTAAATCAGCGTTTGTACGAATATCACTTGGTAGATAACTACCTGTACCTAAAATTTTGCTATACAAGACATCACCTTAATTGTAGTTGTCATCAAGAATAATTTGGCTATTATAGCATAATAAGTCTTTATTTTAGACTATCAAAGCCAAAGCTTAAGTTACTTTCTCTGTAAATATAATTGACAAAAATAAGAAATAAAACTATTTAAAAGAATAAAAAAATAATATTTTAGTTAATATATTGATTTTTAAACAAATAATAAAAGTGATAAAAAAAGTTTTTGTTTGTTTTTATCATACTTATTTGTAGATATGTAGAAAATAATATGATTTTTTAGTTTATGTTATTTAAAATATTATTCCCTTTTCTGTATATATCATATGCACTTTTTTGTTCTTGTGATTTTTGACATTAACTTAATTTAAATAGCTCTTTCTTATATAAAAATAAAGTAAATCTCATATGAAATCCTTTTTTATAAAATTAAAAACAAGAAAGGGAGCTAAACAGCTCCCTTTCTTTGAAAGTTTAAAGTAAAACTAATTATAAATTAGATTACTTTCTTGCCACGGTAGTAACCCTCTGGAGTTACGTGGTGACGAATATGAACTTCCTTGCTTACTGGATCAACTGATAGTTGACGTGCAGTTAAAGCATCATGAGTACGGCGCTTGTCACGACGTGAACGTGACTGATGGTTCTGAGGAACGGCCATTATAGTCTCCTAAAATTTACTTCTTTTAGCAAAGATTTTATATCTTCTGCTTAATATCTAAAAAATCTGTTTATATATGACTCAATAGCTCCACGCTATTGATTAAAGAGTAAGTTTATCTACTCTTTAAAAAAACAATTTTTTAAGTATAACATAAAAACGATATTTATACTTAAAAAAGAATATCTTTTCATTAGATTTATCTAAAACCTAATGTGTGCACAATTCTACAAAATAAAAAACTATTTGTCACTATAAATATAAAATATTTTAAAAAATGAACCTTTTCATAGCTTATTTATAAGAGCAATAAGTATTGCTACTACTCTACATAGTTAATAACATTAATAACTTTATCTGACATTACCTCATGCAAAATATCATATGCAGGCTCATACTTTTCATCTATAAGTTCTTGTAAATATTGAAGAGCTTTTTTTGTATTAGCTCTAACACCATCTCCAACTAAAAGCTTGCCTGCTAAATACAACTTAGCTTTATTACTACCATTTTCAATTGCTGCC
>JARHZF010000109.1 GCA_029258325.1 Anaerobiospirillum sp.
TTAAGAAAGTACTTTTGCTTTCTTGATGATTTTTTTAGATTCAAAAAAAGGAGAAGTGCATAACCTGCTTCAAAGTTTTGACCGACCGAGAACAGATTATGCACCCCACTATGCTCATTTTACCACAAAGTCCTACAAAACTCATACAATCTTTGTATGTTAATTTTAATTTATGTATAAAGGTAGCAAGTTCTTATTTATTTGCTACCTTTAATATGCCTATACTTAAAATTAAAGTAGTGATATTTACATTGTTTATACAAAAGAAAAGTTCTTTTAAATAACAATGCAAAATATTATGAACTTTTACAAACTAAACTTTATTTATAAGCTTTACTAAATAAGAAAAGACCTATAGGATGAACTTTAGCATCTTTTAGTTTAGAGCTTACAGCTACTAATTGTTTTGCATGTGATATTGGTAAAATTGGTACTTCACGTGCTAATAGCTTTTCAGCCTCTGTATAAATTAAAGCTCTTTCTTTTGTATCACTTGTACTTAGACCTTTAGCTATTAATGCTTTATATTCATCATTTTTAAAACGAGGAGCATTATAGACAATATCATCAGATGCAAAGAGATTTAAGAAATTGTCACTATCGCCATTATCACCTGTCCAAAGTAAAAAGCCTATATCAAACTTATCTTGTTTTATTTTATTTCTATAAGTAGCAAAATCATAAACAAAGATTTTAGTTTGTACATTTGCTTTTAATAAAGATGCTTGAATAGCTTCTGCTAAAACTTGACCACCTAAGGTATTAGCAGGGCGAGGTGTTGAGTAAGTTATAATCTTAAGTTCTTTTACATTTTTTCTTGCAAAAATTTCTTTTGCTTTTTCTATATTATATTGAGGATATTTAACATCCTTTGAATAGCCTTGCATAAAGTTAGGTAAAAATGTATTAGCAACTTGAGCATAATCTTTATATAAAGAGCTTACTAGTTCTTCTGTATTAATACACATAGCTACAGCTTCTCTAATTTCTCTATCAGATGTTAGTGCACCATCTTCACAATTAAAGAACATGTAATTGGTATTCATACCATCTCTTTTTAAGACAACATTATTATTTTTAGTAACTTCATCAATTACATTTGCATCAATTGAGAAAGCAATATCAACTTCACCACGATTTAAAGCAACAACACGAGATACTGTTTCTGGTATAGTCTTTATAATAATATTTTCAGTTTTTGCCTTAGTACCATGATAATCATCAAAACGAGTTAATATAACTTGTTGACCACGATCGTAGGCAAAGAACTTGTATGGACCTGTACCTATAGGATTATCAGATACATTATTATCACTTGCCTTTAATGCAGTAGGGGATACTATAGGTGCTCCAAAATAAATAGCAAGATTAGATAAAAAAGAAGTATTTACCTTTTTTAAAGTAATACTAATGGTGTAATCATCAATTACTTTATAGCTAGCAACATCGCCATAGATAACTTTTGCATAAGGCATATTAGGTTTAGCATTAGGACCTATTTGTCTTTCTATATTAAAAGCTACAGCCTCTGCATTAAAAGGTGTATTATCATGAAACTTTACACCTTTTTTTAGATAGAAAGTATAGGTAAGGTTATCCTCTGATATATCCCACTTAGTAGCAAGAGAGGGCTCAATATTTGTATTATCTTCATTAAACTTTACTAAAGACTCAAAAATATTGCTTATTATATTAGCACTTTCAATAGCTTCACCTAAAGCTGGATCAAAACCTATAGGTTCATAAGGTGTTGCAAAGAAGATATTATCAGTACTTTTTCTTGATATAGCATGAGAGCTTGCAGAAAAGATTGAGATGCTTACAAATAATAAAGATAAAAATATTTTATGCATAAAAGTCCTTTAACAAGATATTTTAAGAGAAAAAAAATGAGATTACCTTTTATGTATCTTTAGTATATAAAGGCATAAAAATAATCTCATCTTAGATAGACATTGGTATGTAGATAATATAACATTTAATTAGATTAAACTACACTTAATTTAAATTAAACACTAAAAAATCTCATTAAAGACAATTTTTACAATAAGATACAGTTATTAGTCCTTATGCTTAGTGCTTTGTTAATTAAAAACAACATAGTTCTTTTTTTATTTCATGTGAGATTTATATTGTGTCTACACAAGAGCACTATATTATTTTAAGTAGCAAAGCAAAAATCACAAGAACTAGCATAATGGTATTTTTAAATACTTTAAATCTAGCTCTTTTATTACTAGATCTTAATCTTTTATTCTAGGTCTACCCTTTTTTCTTTTAGGACCTACAAACTCTTCATGTATACGTTTTCTTCCTACCTTTTTAGGAATATACATCTCTTGAATCTTATCTGTAACCAAACCTAGCTTATAAAGATAATCATTATCTTTTTCAAATTCCATATCCCAATATTCATCATTTACATCTGCTAATATGTCTAGTGGTGCATTAGAAGATCTTAATGTATGTCTAATTGAATCTATAAGCTCTCCAAATGTTATTTTATTTAAAATACCTGTATCTTCAGCCTTTTTTACTAATCTACAAGTTATTATAGTAGCTATTAGATTAATAAATTCTAAACCTATGATAGAGAAGTCATAAGGAGATTTATTTGTATTTAACAATGTGCTATTTTTATAGATTTTAAATACCATTTCAAGTTTATATCTATCTCTATAGATAGAGTAGACTTGTTCAAGAGGTAAATCTAAATCAGACTCAAATATGTTAAAACCACAATATTTATTTTTATTATAGATTTTACTAAAGTCATCTTCATTTTTAGCAAGATGACATTGTTTATGTATATTATGTTCTTCATCTATTTTCATTTGAAGATTTTGATAGCTGTATAGAAAACGATTGTCTTTTAGTTTTACTTTTTTACCATAAAGAGCTTCTTTATTAAAATAAAAAGCCTCTTGTCTTTCTAGCATATTGTAATTACGTATACGTATATCATTGTTTTTTAAAGGCATGATAAAGTGTATAAAAGGATTATCTTTAAAAGTATTTTTAAATTCTTTTACTGAATAATCTTTATCTAAAAACAATATGGCATTGTTTATCTTATTATATTTAACAAAGCTTTTAGCTTTTTCTAAATCTTGCATATTCTTATCAAAGAGTTTAGAGCATATAGGTTCAGATAAAGATGTGTCATAGGCATACATTAAAAACATTTCTTTATCTTTTTTAGGACTAGGTTTTAGTGTATAGGCAAATAGATCATTTATCTTTGACTCATCTTTAGTCGATATTTGATTTATTATTATGTTATGAGATTCTTGTACTCTATCAAATCTTTTTTGAGTAAAATCATTACATAGTTCTTTGTTGTAGCCTATTATGTCATATAAAGAAAAAACAGTATTTTTTGATATAGCTGCGTGTGGGTAAAACAAAGAGAGATAATGTTTTTTATATTCTGTTACCAAGTTATAAGTACTAATATTAGGTTTTATAACCTTAAGTGCTGCAATAACAAATATTTTTACAGCATCATTAACATCAAAGCAATGAAGTAAATCATTATAGATATCTTGAGATACGCTTTTAATAAAAGCACTATATCCATAATATAAAGAGCAACTAATATTACTTTTTTTCAAATGAGATATAGGCACAAATTTATTATCAATAATATAACCTATAGTGCTACCATTTTTAGGATAATAACTTCCATCCTCTCTTTTATAAGCACCATTACGAACTCTAACGGCATAGCGTTTATTGCTATTTAATTTTGTATCAATAACCTGTATTTAAAGGTCTTTTAACTTGTCGAATTTCAATAGGTACTGCCATGCTCTTTTACCTTAAAGTATTAAATTAAAGCTATTAATAGCTAAACTTTTAAATTAAAAAATAAGATTGTTTAGATAGCTTAGATATTAATATATTTATTGTAAATGTTTTTTTTGTGATTTTTGTTTTTTTAGGAGCAATATCTAGGCCTACAAAGAAGATCAAATAGATAAGACTTACTTCCTTTTTTATTTTTTTAGAAATGTTAATAAAATTAGGATTAAGAAAATGCTTTTGCTTTCTTTATGATTTTTTTAGTTTCAAAAAAGGAGAGGTGCATAATTTGCTTTAAAGTTTTGAGCAACCAAGAACAGATTATGCACACCACTATGCTCGTTTTACCACAAAGTCCAACAAAACTCATACAATTTTTGTATGTTAATTTTGATTTTAGATCTTTGTTAATAGATCAAATTTATGAGCAAAATCTTTAAAAAATACCCTAATGTATATAGTGCCCTATACAAACATTTATTTGATTATTTTCAAAAAGATTTATTACTTTTTTGTAAATCTTTATTGTCATAAAAACAATATAACTAGATATATTGAAGCAAAATCTTGTTATGTAGATTTTGATATACAGAACAAGATTTTATGATTTTTAATTACTCAACGTCTTCATACATTGAATCTATAAAATCTTGAGCTTCTTCATGTCCATTTTCTGCTGCTTCTAAAAGCCATTTTAATGCTTCATCATCATTTTGAGCTACACCTTCTCCACTATCATACATTAAACCCACATTATATTGAGAAGTTTCATGTCCTTGCTCTGCAGCTTTTAAATACCATTTAAAAGCTTCTTCATAATTTTGAGGGACATTTTTTCCTGAATCATACATTGATCCCACAGTATATTGAGCATCTACATGTCCATTTTCTGCAGCTTTTAAATACCATTTAAATGCTTCTTCTTCATTTTGTTCAACACCATCTTCAGTTTCATAACATATAGCCACAGTATATTGAGCATCTGCATGTCCACCTTGTGCTGCCTTTAAATACCATTTAAAAGCTTCTTCTTTATCTTCTTCAATAACATAACCTACAGAATACAATATGCCAAGATTAAATTGAGCATCTAGATCACCATTTTTTGCTGCTTTAAAATACCAAGTTAAACCTTCATCTTTATCTTTATAAGTACCAATACCATTATAATACATAAAAGCCACTTGATTTTGAGCTTGTGCAAAGCCAGCTTCTGCAGCTTTTAAAGCCCACTCAAAGCCCTTATAGTCATCTTCTTCAACACCTAAACCTTCACAATACATTGAAGCCACAAAAAATTGAGCTTCTAGCTCACCACCTTCTGCAGCTTTTAAATACCATTTAAAAGCTTCTTTTTTATTTTCTGCAACATCTAAGCCCTTATAATACCTTAAGCCTAGATTAAATTGAGCATCTACATCTCCTTTTTCTGCTTTTTCTATTAGAGAAGATATAGGTTCTTTCTGTTCTTTTTCAGTTAAATTTATTTGTTGATTATCTTTCATAGATAGATCCTTTTTTATAAAAAATAACTAAATTAGCATATAGCTAAAAGGTTCATGTGAGATTTACTTTGTTTATACAAAAGACAGTGCTATGTTGTTTTAAGTAACAACAAAAAATTACAAGTACTATATTTATGTACAAACTTTAATGTGTAAATAGCCTTAATTTCTCTTATACAAGTTATCATAATTTTTCTATTTTATCTTATAGTTTTCTTTTATTAAAAGTTTCCAATTTCTCTATACAGTTTTAGGAAACACTTTATCGTGCTATATCGCAAAACAGCATATATAACACTTTTACTCTATATTATAATAAAATAATTAAATTCTAAATAACTGTACAGCAACGTACAGTTTTAAATAATTTAATATAATTACTAACAGTACATATTTCATTTGTGTTGTTTCTACATAAGAAAGAACTATTTTGTTGTAAGTAACAACAAAAAAATCACAAGGACTATTTTTTATTTATTAAAAATAACTTTTTATGGTATTATTAGTTATGATTTATGTGGCTTTAATAATAGTTTTTACTATTATTAGGTTAGTTCTTTTTGTAAGCTTAGATAATAGTTTTATTATCTAAGCTTTTTAAGATAATGCATTATCTTATCTTATCTTATCTTTAAGTTTTTAGCTTTAATATCATATATTTAACCTTAAAAGACATTATCTTTGACCTATTTTATATTATCTTTTTTTAATCTTTTTTATTTTTAACTTTTTATAACACTTAAGATTAATGTTAAAAGCATTTTCATAAATGTATCTTCTTAATTCTAGTAAATTAGCTCTATTTTTAAATAATTGTCTTATTAATTCTTGCAAATTAGCCTTATCTTTACATAAGTGTCCTATCCATCTTATTTTCATTTAAGCTTATTTTCACTTAAGTACATTTACAATTGAACTTACTATTATTAATCATCTATATAAGATAAAAGTGTATAACTTATGATTAAGTTATGAGAATAGATATGTATAAGATAGAGTTGTTTTCAAATAATGTGCATAAGATCGAGTTACTTACATTTTAATTATTAAAAATAAAAATACTCCCATTGTATATGGGAGTAAAGTTTGTTTCTATGAAGATTTTTTAGATAACTTAAAGTATTACATCCTTAATAGATAAAAGCTTTACTTTTATCTTCCTTAGCTTTTAGACTGTTATAATCTTAGCTAAGCTATCTAAGTTTTGTTTGGATGATTTTAAAGTTTTCCATGTAGAAATCTCCTTTTCAACATTATCTAAGTTTAAGACAAAGTCCTTTAGGTTTTTATATTTCTCTACAAGAGCATCTAAACCTTTTTTGGCAATTTCTTTTTTAAGCTCTAAAAGTTCTACCTCAAGTTTTTTGGTAATTATATAATCTAGCATATAAAGCTCTTTTTCAGCTTGTCTTTTAAAGCCATTTATAATGTTGAGTTTTATGCTTTTGACTAATTCTTTAGTCTTGTCATAGGTAATATCTACCATATAAAAGAAATGAAATATATTAGGGCAAATACCAAAAGCACAATGGAATTCATTAACCTTAGCATCTATAGAACAATCTCTTTGCATAGATGATTTGATACAAACACCATCTGACCTCTCTCGTATTGGTAGTTTTTTCATAAGGCCACTAACTATAGCTTCTAAGTCAGTTTCAACATTATAATTATTCTCTTTTATATACTTGTTTATATTAGCTATTAAGCTTTTTGAAGGTCCAAGCAGATTTAACTCACCTTTTATAACTTCTCTTAAAAGATTTGCAGAAAACACTATATTTTCTTGTTCATTTGGATTACTTCTCACATAATGATATGTAAATGTTTCATCTAAGTGAGACATAAATTTTTGAATAAAGTTAATAGGCACTCCTTTATAAAAAAGCTCTGTACATACATGAACTCTAAATTGATGATTAGCAGGAAATGCAATGGTTTTTATATGTGGATATTTCTTTTTAAGTTTATCATTTTGTAATTTTTTATTTTTAATACCCACATAAAAATTTTCATCAACATTTATAATAGGAAAATACTTATCTAAGTGTATAGCCAAAATATATTTAGCATACTCAAAAGAGTGTTCACTTACAGGATATGTATTTAGATGTATAGACTTTTTAGAACCTAAATATAAATATTTTAAATTATACTTTTTACGTTCTTCTTTATACATATCAACTAAGATATCAAAAGCTTTTTTACTCAACTCATTAACAAAGGTTTTGTGTATTGAGTAGTTATTAGCTTTTTCTTTTTTCCAAGTTCTATAATTTAGATAATAAATAGTTTTATTATTAAATGTAAAAGGCTTAAGATCATCTTCATGTAGATAGAGACACTCACTAATTCTAAGACCTGTTTGTGACAAAATTATATATAAAGAGGCAATAGCTCTTAAAAAATCATCCTGTTGTTTATCTTCAGCTATTTTTACACAGGCATCTAAAAAAGGAGCAAAATAATTTCTTGGTATATCTGGAAACTTGTGCTCATTTATAAATTCTGTAGTTTTTTTAGGTTTATAGTCAAGCAAAATTTTAAGGTCAAAAGATAGTTTTACTCTAAAGTCTATTAGATAATTTTTATAAAACTTTTTAAGTGTTTTTAAACTGTTATCAAAAACACTACAACCTCGTGTTTCTTGAATATACAAAAAAGACTTTATCTCTTCAATAGAGATATTATCCATACTAAATACATTACATGTTTCTACATGTTTAAAGAATTCATTTAATGCAATAAATTCTTGAAATATGGTTTGAACTTTAAGTTTACCCTCTAGTATACGTAATAATACATAGTTTTTTATATCACTAATAAAACTACGAGGAGATAATTTAAAATTAAATCTAAGAGTTCTTTTAGTAAGATTTAAACTTGTATAAGGAGAAAAGTCCCAACTATCTTGTGAGTAATAAAACTCTCCTTTGCTAAATGGTAACTTATCTATTTTCTTAATCTCATCAATAAAGCTTGATATATTATTTTGATTAAAGTTACAAGGATAGGTAAACTCTAAATCTAAATTTGATACATTTATAACTTGTAAATTATTGTTAAGCATTTTTATAATCCTTTTGTGTATTGTAATTTAAGAATAGCTTTGATATAAGCAACATGTAATCTTTTAATACTTATCAAATCTTCTTTGTCATGAAAAATAGTGGCTTTTATAATTTTGTCATCTAATATTCTTACTTGTTCTTGAAAATAAGGAAGTCTGTCTATTGTGGTCACAAAATTATCACAATATAAGCAACTAAACATAGTGTTATTATTACAACTATCACACTTGCAATAACCTAAATTATCAGATACGCAATTTTCTGATGTTGCAAAAGGAAGTTCTGTTTGCACTTTGTTATCAACATTAATATCATCAATTATGACATTATAAATACAAGAAACTACAGTATTGACATCATCAAGAAAGGAGATGTTGTCTTCTTGTACTTTATCATCTACTGATGTAGTCCCTTGTATATTTGATACTTTATTTCGCAAATTAAACTCTTTAAGTTTTGTTATATGCGTATCCTTTAAATTGCTATAGTTATACAAAGGTAGACCTAATTCTTTACAACACTTTGATAAGTATTTATTAAATCCACCAATATTTAAAACTCTATAAAATTGTTTAGTTTGATTTAATGCTATAAACAAGAAGTCAGCATTCTCATTTGTAATATTACTTACACGATACTTATTTGTTATTTCAATAACTGTATCTATTTGTTGTTTTGTATATGAAGTAATAGGGTATTCCATACCTTTATGTGTAATAACATATTGTCCCTTTTTAGAACTTTCTTTTACACAATCTATTTTTAATGCAAAAATTTTAGATGCATTTAATTGAGTTTCAAGAGCTAAATAAAATGCAAGATAGTAAAGATTATTCTCATCACTAAGACTAGCATTATCTTGCATAAATAGAGCTATTTTCTCTAAATCTGCATCTAAGATAGCATTCTTATTCTTCCTTTTTCCGCTATCGCTAGAGAGTAATTTATCAAAATACGTATTGAGCTCTGTATCTTTATAAATAGATTTTAAGACAGCCTTTATCTTAAAAAAATAATCTTGTATGGTATTAAGATTATTATATTTCTTCATTAGATAATTTCTAAAAGCACTTAATTCATCTATAGTAATATGATAATCATAACTATCACTATTTTTTTGCTTTAAACTATCTATAAAGTTAAAGAAAGAAGGTATAAGCGATACTGTATTTTTTCTTTTATATAAAGACTCCTTACTTTCAAAGAAATATTTTTTAGCCCATTGTTTATAGGTTAAATTATTTATTGATGAAAAGTCTAAATTTATAGAATTACTATTTACATTAAGTAAGCCATTTTCATCTTCATCTGAAAAAATCAATATCCATTTATCAAAAGATGGAATAGGTTTATTAATATCATGTTGAACTACTCTATAACCATCTGCAATATCATGAGCAAGACCTTGTCTTTTTAGTATTTTGTTAGGTATATTATCCTTATCAAAGATATTATGATCTACATTGTTCACAACATATCTATAAAATAAATTTATACAAGATAAGAGTTCTCTTTTGTTGTATGATTTAAAGAACTCTACTTGATGTATAAAGGATGTAAATGAAAGATCATTAACACTATTTATATTTAAGCCTTGTAAAGATAGATCAAAATTACCACAAAAAATAGTAATGTCTTTTTTATCCTCCATAGACTCTAAGAAAGATGTTAAGAGATTTAATAACTCTTTATTGTCTGTATTTATATAAAATACTCTTTTATCACCATACTTATTTGTTATGACTTTATATTTATAGACATTAGTCTCTTTTAATATAGCTATATACTGCTTAAAAGAAAATTTAGTTACAAAATCTTTTAGATTTACTACATAAAAAAGATCGTCATCTTTAATTACATTTGTAGCAAATAAGAACTTTAAAGCCTTATTTATCTCATTCATTGTAAGAGAATTAACCCATTCTTCTTCTAAAGCTGTAGCTATAGATAAACAGTTTATATCCTCTTTTTTTATCTTAGAAAAGAAATTCTTTGAGAGATATATAATGTTATTTAAAATGCTTACATCATTTTTACTAAGATCATATTTTATGCTTAATAAATATGAAGAGAGGGCTTCTTTTAGATCATTATCTACAAATGGAATATGCTTAATATTAGCGTGTAAAAAGAGCCTGTCAATTTTATTTAAATCAGGATGAAGTTCTATATATTTTTGTAAAAAATCATTATCTAAACTTATAAAGTTTAAGATTTGCTCATGATTTATATATATAGAAAAGAGATTTTCATAATCTTTAAACAGCATTAAAGAATTGTGTTTATCAATATAATTACCCTTACAAAGAAAGATAATATATTTTATAGTGGCTATATTCATAGTCTTATCTTTAGCAATAGATACTAAGCTTTCTTTGCTTAAGGAGCTTATAGTACAATCTTTAAAGATATCAAATATTTTATTAGAAAATGATTTTTCTACTATCTTTTCATCGTTAGCTACAACATCATTTAAAAATAAGGACATAGCATCATACATTTTAAGATCTATAAATGCACTTTTTATCAAATTAAACATTTTACAAGCCTTGTTTTGTATTGTAATTTCTGAATAACTTTATATAAATCTTTTGTAAATATACTTCTTGTGTTTATTTCATCATCTAAGCAATCGTTAAAATAAACTATCTACTAAATAAAAGGGACTTTATACCATTCTTTTTTTGTAAATCTAAAGCACTACAATTTAGATATTTAGTATTAAACATAGTAAAAACATGTCTAAATCTATTATTTAAGCTATTCTCATACACGTGTTTATCAATTTGCATTTTTCAAGATAAAAAGTCCTTGTGATTTTGTGTTGTGACTTAAAACAAAATAGTTATTTCTTATGTAAAAAAAACAACATAAATCTCACATGAACTAGATAAAAATATATCTCAAAAAATACCCCTTATAAGCTTATAGATACTCTTTTACCTTGTTTATTTAAAGATATAGTAGTCCATATCTTCAACATCCTTATTGTGTATCTCTTTTAATTAGAGCTTTAGTTCTAATGTAGAACTATTTTCTATTTCAAAAGACAAATCACCATTCAAAGATGTTTTTTAAACAAGAATAAAAAAGATTTTAAACTTGTTAGCGTTGCATATTTTAATTTATATTTTTATATTTTCAAATACATTTTTAATAAAAATGTGTTTTTATTTTTATTTAAACAATAAAAATATATTTTAGTTCATGATAGTTTTGGCTTTATGACATAAGTCTTCATTATCTATAAATAAGATAAATATCAGATTTGCTTATATGTTTAATTAGAGTGCTATGTTCTTTTAATTAATAGATTTATTTTTACAAAGGTATAAATTTAATATTAAAAAATTAACAAAATTGAGAGCTTTTAAATGAATTTTAGTAGCCTATACAAACATAAATTAAAGTTTTGACTGTATTTATTTTGGTGCATAAATGAAGTGCTTTAGTGCATAACACCTAAAAAGAGCATAGTTTTTTAATAAATAGCATTGATCTAAAAAAGTTTTTTTAAAATAAAGAGATATAACTCACATTATTTTTTGAGTATTTAAAAATTTAACGGAAGTTGATTTTTATTTTCTTGATAAAACTTATTATTAACTTCTTAAACTTTTAAAAAGCACTTATATATTATTAATTGATTTTAAATAAATTTATCTTAAAAAAGAAAATTATTTTCATAATAAAAAATGTGATTTTTGTTATAAAAATATAAAAAACATACATGCTCTTAGATAAATATTGTTTATTGAGAATAAATAGCATGCGTTTTCTATAAATATTATGTATAGAACTTTAATAAGTAACTTTATTATGTTTTTGTTGTTTAGGAGTTTTTTATGTGGTTTCAAAATTATGATCCATTAAATAATATTTGGTTATCTGCATTTGTCGCGGCTTTACCAATCTTTTGCTTTTTGCTTTGTTTAATTGCTTTTAAATTAAAAGGTTATCAAGCAGGTTTTTTAACTGTACTTTTATCAGCTATTCTTGCAGTATTTGTTTATGATATGCCAGCTCAATTAGTAGGTGCCTCATTTGTACAAGGTTTTACTAATGGTATGTGGCCTATAGCATGGATTATCGTAGCTGCTATTTTCTTATATAAGCTATCTGTTAAATCAGGATCTTTTGAAGTTATTAAACAAAGTGTTGTAAGCATAACACCTGATCATAGAATACAAGTTATTTTAATTGGTTTTTGCTTTGGATCATTTTTAGAGGGTGCTATTGGTTTTGGTGGTCCTGTTGCAATTACAGCAGCTTTACTTGTAGGACTAGGTTTAAAACCATTATATGCAGCAGGTCTTTGTTTAATTGCAAATACAGCTCCTGTTGCTTTTGGTGCTGTAGGTATTCCAATTACTGCTATGGCAGATTTAGTAGGTGTTGAGCAACATGCTATAGCTGCTATGATAGGTCGTTTACTATTCCCATTATCATTAACTATACCATTTTTTATTGTATTTTTAATGAATGGTTTTAAAGGAATTGTAGAAACTTTTCCAGCTATATTAGTAACATCACTATCTTTCTCTGTAACTCAATTTGTTACTTCAAATCATATAGGTGCAGAGCTTCCTGATATAACATCAGCTGTAGTATCTTTATTATGTACAACAATCTTCTTAAAGATGTGGCAACCAAAACATATCTTTAGACTTGATGATAAAACAGATTTCTCATCAGAAGTGCAATTAGATGCTAAAACTTTATTAAAAGCATGGACTCCATTTTTACTTTTAATTGCTTTTATAGTATTATGGACATCACCTTGGTTCCAAAGTCTATTTGCTAAGGGCTCAATTTTAGAATTCACTCAAGTTACAGTACAATTTAATGACTCTGTAGGTTCTATTATGTCACCTGATGTTGTAGATCCAACACAAAGTCATCCTGTAAAGATTTCTCAAGTTGTAAACTTAATTGCATTCCAAGCAGGTACAGCTATCTTTGTTGCAGCTTTATGTACTATTGCAATTTTAAAGATAAAAAGAGAAGATGCTCTTGAGTGTTATTGGGCTACTGTAAAAGAAATGGCTTTACCTATTATAACAATTGGTTTAGTTGTAGCTTTTGCATCTATAGCAAAGAACTCAGGTATGTCAACAACTTTAGGTAAAGCTTTAGCATCAACAGGCGAGGGCTTTGCTTTCTTCTCTCCTATCATTGGTTGGTGTGGTGTCGTGATCTCTGGAAGTGATACGTCCGCAAATCTCTTATTTGGACCATTACAACAAGCTACAGCTAAAACTTTAGGTATGAGTGAGGCACTATTCCTTGCTGCAAATGCTGTAGGTGGTGTAGTAGGTAAGATGATTTCCCCTCAATCAATTGCAATCGCTTGTGCAGCTGTAGGTTTAGTTGGTAAAGAATCTGATTTATTTAAATTTACCTTCAAGTATTCAATTGCTTTTATAATTATAATTGGTGCTTGGGTACTATCTGTAGCTCTCTTCTTCCCAAATATCATTCCAGATGTAATACATATTGTGAAATAAAAGAGTTTGTGTATGAGTAATAATAAGGTTAATTTTTTTGCAACTTGTATGGGCGCTAGCGCCCTACAAGATAGTGTAATATCATCAATCAAGCTTTTAAGGCACTTTGATGTTGATATTATCTTTAAAAAGAAGCAAACATGTTGTGGACAACCTGCCTTTAATAGTGGTTATTTTAAAGATGCAAAAGAAATAGCTCTTTATAATATATCTTTATTTGCAGATAATGATTACAAGATTATAGTGCCAGCAGGCTCATGCTCTGGCATGATGGCACATGAGTATAAAGAACTATTTAAAGATGATAGTGAAGATACAAGACGCCTTATAGATAATTTTGCAAGTCGTGTAATGGATGAGTCTGAGTACTTAACAGATGTTTTAAATGTTGATTTAGAAGATAAAGGACATCATGTTAATGTAACATTTCATGTAAGTTGTCACTCTTTACGTGTACAAGAATGTATAAAAAATCAAAAAGCACTTATTCGTAAACTTAAAAATGTAAATTTAATTGATTTACCTTATGAAGAAGAATGTTGTGGTTTTGGTGGTACTTTCTCTGTAAAAGAGCCTGAAATATCTAATGCAATAGTATCTGAAAAGATAAAACATATAAAAGAGACTAATACTAATATAGTAATAGCTGCAGATAATGGTTGTATTTTAAATATAAAAGGTGCTTTAGCAAAGCAAGAAAACTTTGATATTAAAGTAATGCAACTTTATGATTTTATCTACAAGAGAATTACAGGAGAGGCTTTATAATGTATAAGAAAATAGCTCATAAAGACATAGTACATCAAAAGCTCTCTGACACACAAATGCGTGAGAACTTAACTAATGCTATGCATACTTTGCAAAAAAATCGTTTAAATTTAATTGAAACTAAATTTAATGATTGGCAAGGTTTACGTGATAAAGCAAAGCAAGTTAAAAATAATGCTCTTATGTCTTTACAAGAGAGAATTATTGAGTTTGAACAAAATGCCACAAAAAATGGTATACATGTGCATTTTGCAAGCACATCAGATGATGCCTGTGAAATTATCTATCAAATTATAAAAGATAATAATGTAGATAAGATTTTAAAAGGTAAGTCTATGGCATCAGAGGAAATTAATTTAAATGCCTATTTAAAAACAAAGGGTATTAATGCAATTGAATCTGATTTAGGTGAACTTATTTTACAATTAAATGAAGAACCACCTGTACATATAGTAGTACCTGCTATTCATAGAAATAGATATGAAGTAGGCAAAATTTTTAAAGATAAATTAAATGTTCAAGAAGAACATGAAATTGAAAAATTAAATGGTATAGCACGTGATCATTTAAGGTCACAATTTGAGCATTTAAAGGTAGGTTTATCTGGAGTTAATTTTGCTATAAGTAAAGAAGGAGCAATTTGGCTTATTGAAAATGAAGGTAATGGTCGTATGTGTACTACAGCACCTGATATTCATATAGCCTTATGTGGTATTGAAAAGATAGTTGAAACTTTTGAGGATGCTGCAACCTTAGTTCATTTATTAACACCATCAGCTACAGGTCAATTTATTCCAACATATAACAATATTATCACATCACCTAGAAAGGATGGGGATAAAGATGGTCCTAAAGAGATGCATATTGTTATATTTGATCACAATAGAAGTTCTATGTTAAATAGTTCTTATTTCTATGAGGCATTACGTTGTATTAGATGTGGTGCTTGTATGAACTTCTGTCCTGTATATGACAAGATTGGTGGTCACTCCTATCAGACAACATATCCAGGTCCTATAGGTGAGGTTATCTCCCCAAATCTTTTTGGTATTGATGAAACTGGTGATGTTCTTTCATTTTGTACGCAATGTAATCGTTGTAGTGAAGTATGTCCAGAGCGTATACCTCTTGCAAACTTAATAAGAACACTACGTATGTATAAAGTAAAAGATGATGACAAAAAAGAGATCTTAGGTAGTAATAATATTACTAAAGATAAGAGTGAGGCTATGGTCTTTAAACTTTATACTAAAGCTGCAACAAATGGTGATTTATGGCGTATGTCCATCTCAAAGGCATATACTTTTAATTTTATCTTAAAGACATTTGGACCTGTTTTACCTGTTATTAAGAATTGGGCTATGTATAAACAAGTTCCAAGTATTGATGGAGATTTTTATAAGAAAGTAGGTGCTATTGAGGGAGTAACTTATGAATAGTGTTATTGAAAATATCTCAAAAAGAAGTAGAGATGAGATTTTAAATAAAGTTGCAAAAGCTCATAGTATTGATAACTTTCAAAGAGTTGAGACAATTGATCCTGTATCTCATATAAATATGTCATCTGATTTAATTGAGATGATAAAAGAGAACATGCAAAATAACAAATTTATTGTGCATGATGTAGCAAAAGATGATGTTATTAATACTATAAATACTATTGCAAAGGAAAATGATTGTAAAAGTCTTTTATATCCTGAAAATTTAGGTCTTGATTTAGATCTTATTTTAGCATCTGACAAGATTTGTTTTAATAAAGAGATAGAGGAGATGCGAGATAAGGTATTTCATAGTGACTTTTCAATTATAAATGTATTTAAAGGTGTAGCATCACATGGTGTTGCTTGTGTTGCCTCAACAAAAGAGCAGCCTCGTATGTTATCTTTAGCTCTACCTTTATGTATTATGCTTTTAAAGAAAGAGGATGTAGTTAAAAGTTTAGTTGATGCTTTACATTTAGTAAAAGAAAGTCATGACAAGTTACCTACAAATATCTTATTTATAGCAGGACCATCTCGTACTTCAGATATTGAGCTTGTTACTGTATTTGGTGTACATGGTTCACAAAAGGTGCATATTATTTTATATTAAAACTATGATTAGATGAAAAGGGCTTAAAGCCCTTTTTATCATTTAAAAGCCTAGAAATTGACTTCATCATATAAAAATATCTATATCTAAAACTTATTTTTGACATAAAATCAAATATAAAACTTCTTTTAATAAAAATAACTATATGATTTATATATAAAAATAAACACTTTAGATTAAAGTTAAACATTGGCATAGATCTTTAATACATGGGGTATATATAAATAAATAAAAAAAGGATTATATAAAATGGCACTTTACGTAAATACCAATGTGAGTTCTATTAATGGTCAAAGAAAACTCACAAATGCAACAAACTCACTAAACACAACTTATCAAAGATTATCATCAGGTCTTCGCATTAATAGTGCTAAAGACGATGCTGCTGGTCTTCAAATTTCTGACAGATTAACTAGTCAAATCAATGGTTTAAATCAAGGCAACCGTAATAGTAACGACGGAATTGCACTAGCTCAAACTATTGAAGGTGCCATGGAAGAAATGACCAACATGATGCAGAGAGTCCGTGTTTTAGCAGTTCAAGCAGCTAATGGTACTAACTCTAAAAAAGATAGAGAAGCTCTTCAACAAGAAGTTACAGAATTATCACATGAAATTACACGTATAGCATGTAGATCAACCTTTGCAGGCGAAAAGATTTTAGCTGGTAATACTAAAAGAGGTATAGGTACTGATGGTAAACAAAATGGTCTTATTTCATCAAAAGGTACTATAGTATTACAAGTGGGTGCAAACTCAGGTGATACATTAACTCTTACTGGTTTATCAAAAGGTTTTACTCTTAGTTCTATATACAGTAAGATGGCACCAACAACAGCACCTGGTAGCAATACTATCAAAAAAGCTTTTACAACTGCTGCAGTAGGTGCTGGTGCATTAAGATTTAAGGTATCAGAACCAGAAAATGCTCAAGCTGTTTTAGAATATATTGATTCAATGATCTTAGTTATCGATCAACAAAGAGCACACTTAGGTGCTATGCAAAACCGCTTAGAATCAACTATTAGAAACCAAGCTTCTATCTCTGAAAATGAATCAGATGCACGTTCTCGTATACGTGATACAGACTTTGCAGAGGAAACAGCAAATCTAACTCAACAACAAATTATTCAACAAGCATCTCAATCTATATTAACTCAAGCAAATCAAAAGCCTCAAATTGCTTTAGCTTTACTTGGTAGATAAGAGCTTTATAAAAAAACGAATTTTAGATTTTCTCTCCTGAGTAGAAATACTCGTTTTTTAGGGGTGTCGTAAGATGCCCCTTTTTTTGTTTCTTTAAATTTATATATTTATCCTGAACTTTTACATAAGATTACATTGTTCATATCTAAGAAAAATAGCATTGTTTTTAATTAATAGAATTATTTATATTTAACAATGCAAATATTTAAGGACTTATAAAGACTAATTTTGTTCAACCTCAAATGGCATTAATAACTTTGGTACTATTGTTCTTACCTCAGGATCGCCTTTATGCTTATTTTCTATTCTTCGAATTAAACGACGCATAGATTCAAGACCTGCTTTTGGTAATGAGTGTGCAAGTGATGCTATAGGATAGGGTAGTGTAGATATCCAATCAGCATTATCTATAGAAAATAAATCTATATCTTTACCTATTTTTAAATGATTTTTAGCAATAGCTCTAGTCGCACCTAAAGCTATAAGTGAATTACATGCAATAATTGCATTAGGACAGTCATTACTTGCAATCATTTTTTCTAATGTTGAGCATGATTGTCCAATAAGATCGTGTGAATTAACAGCTTTTAGCTCAATTAAATTAAAATTAACACCATTATTTATAGAGTGTAGTGCTAAAACTCTTTCTTTAAATGAATAAACTAAAGAAGTATCTCCACTTATAACTGTTATATTGCTATGTCCTAAATTTTTTAAATAATTAACACCAATAGACATTGCAGCTCTATCATCCATTCTAAATTCATCATGGCAGAATGTATAAGTGCTTCTATCTAATTCAACAACAGGAATTTTGTCATCTAAACATTTTAAATGTATGCTTGCCTGACTTGTTGGAACAATAATTAAACCATCTATAGAAATTTCTTGAAACTTTTCAATAAGCTCAAGTTCTTTTTGTGGAGAGTCAAATGATGATACAACAATAGGTTGATAGCCTTTGCTTAAAGCATATTCTTGCATACTATTAGCAGCTTTTGCCATTATGTTATCTGTAAGATCAGATATAATTACACCAACTAAGGAAGATTTGCCACTACGTAAATTTCTTGCTGCATAATTTACTTTATAGTCCATTTCCTTCATTGTTTCTAGAACAAGCTTTCTAGTATGTGCAGAAATCTTATCTGGATTTGATATAGCACGAGATACTGTAGATGTTGCTATATTCAATTTTTTTGCAATATCAGCAAGAGTAGTCATATGTCATAAACCAATGCAAAAATTTGCATAAAAGAAAATTTGTTTTTACCATCAATAATATATAAAGATATTAGTTTCATTATAAAATAATTTTTAATTAATGCAATTTTTGCAATAAAAATCTTAAAAGTAAATTTTAGTAGTGTTCTTATACATAAAATACAAGCTTTTCTTATTGCTAAATGTAAATTTTATATAGATAAACTAAGAAAAATATTTGCATATATAAATTAAAAAATTGCACTAAATCACAAAATTTATATAAACTTTTTCTTTTTTATTGTCTTAAATTTAATCTTAAAAAGCACTAAACTTTCTTTAAATTATATTAAATATCAATTACTTTTACTTTTTTAAATATAGCTATTTTTATACTTTTTTGATGAAAAAATAATGCAATCGTTTGCATTATTATGTGTAATTTATGTGATTTTGATCATATTAAAAATTTAAATTTTTATTAAAATTAAATTAACACTTCAAAAAGGTGAGATAGATAAATGGATAAAAAAGTTGTAGTAAAACTTAGCAAAATCAATAAATCTTTTAATGGTGTACCAACACTTGTTGATGTTGATTTTGAATTAAGAGAGGGAGAGGTTTTAGCTCTACTTGGTGAAAATGGAGCTGGAAAATCTACTTTAATGAAGATTTTAAGTGGTATCTATACTCGCGATAGTGGAAAAATGGAAATTTTTGGTGAGGATATAGAAACACAAAGTACAGCTTTAGCTAAAAAGCAAGGTATTGCTATTATTCACCAAGAGTTAAACATGTGTCAGCACCTAACTGTCGCAGAAAATATCTTCTTAGGTCGTGAAAAGATGAAAGCTTTTGGTCTTGTTGTTGATCAAAAGTATATAAATCAAAAGTCAGCTGAGCTTTTAAAAAGATTAAATATTGATATTGATCCTACAACTATAACTTCTTCTTTATCAGTATCAAAACAACAGATTGTTGAAATAGCAAAAGCTCTATCTACAAATGCTCGTATCCTTATTATGGATGAGCCTACCTCAGCATTAACCTCTAAAGAAATAGAAGTATTATTTAATATTGTAAGAAAGCTTAGAGAAGAAGGCGTAGCTATTGTTTATATTTCTCATAGATTAGAGGAATTAAAGCATATTGTAGACAGAGTATCTATCATGCGTGATGGTCATTACATTACATCAATGGATTTTGATGAAAACAATATGCCTCAAATCATTGCACATATGGTGGGACGTGAAATTAAAGAGCGTTTTCCACGTGTTGAGTGCGAACTTGGTAAAAAGATTTTTGAGGTTAAAAATCTTAATGCAGGTAGATTGGTTAAAAATATTAATTTTGAAGTTTTTGAAGGTGAAATTGTTGGTATTGCAGGTCTAATGGGTGCAGGAAGAACTGAGACAACAAGAGCAATATTTGGTGTTGACCCTAAAGATTCAGGCGAAATTTTTGTAGATGGTCTTGAGGTGAAAATTAATAGTGTAGCAGATGCTATTAAGGCAGGTATTGTTTTAGCCCCAGAGGATAGAAAACGTGATGGTTTATGTACAAAACTATCAGTGCGTGAAAATATTGCTCTATCAAATTTAGATTGGATTTGTAATGGCTTAAGTGTTGTTAATAAAACACACGAAAATGAAATTACAAATAAACAAGTAAAAGATTTACAAATTAAACTTCCATCTCCTGATATTTTAGCTGGCTCACTTTCAGGTGGTAATCAACAAAAGGTAGTTATTGGTAAGTGGCTATCTCGTCAAAGTAGGGTTGTAATTTTTGATGAACCTACAAGAGGTGTTGATGTTGCAGCTAAGGTTGAAATATATAACATCATGAATGCTTTAAAACAACAAGGTATTGCTGTTTTATTTGTTTCATCTGAATTACCTGAAGTTATGGGAATTGCAGATAGAATTATTGTTATGTGTGATGGTCGTATTACAGGTCAAATGAAATCTTCTGATGCAACTCAAGAAAAGATTTTAACATTAGCAACCACTTTTGAAAAAAAAATTAAATTAAAAGGAAAGTAACATGCAAAATACTAGCTTTCTACAAAGAATATTCGCAATAAGAGGCATGGGTCAGGTAGTGACTGTAGGTATAGGTCTTATCTTATTATGTGCAGCTTTTAGTTACATAAACCCATACTTTTCATCAGGACGTAATGTTGCAAATTTACTTCGTCAAATTGCTCCAATTTTATTAATTGGTATTGCTCAATCTTATGTATTAATAACAGGACAAATTGACCTTTCAATTGGTTCTGTTGTTGGTATGAGTTGTATGATTTCAGCTACCTTAATGACAAAAGGAGTCGATCCTTGGCTTGCAAGTGCAATAACTTTATCTTGTTGTCTATGTGTAGGTTTTGTCAATGGATTTTTAGTATCAAAATGTAAGGTTGCAGCCTTTATTGCCACACTAGGTACTATGACTATAGCTCGTGGTATTGCACAAATTGTAAATGGTAATTACAACACTGACTCTATAGGTGAAGGTGCTGAAGTATTTAGAACATTCTTCTATTATGGTAAAACAGCAGGTTTATATAATACTATTTGGATTGCTATTATTCTTTGGTTTATATTTAACTTTATTTTATCAAAAACACGTACAGGTCGTCATATTTATGCTGTAGGTTCAAATCAAGAAGCTGCAAAACTATCAGGTGTACCTGTATCTAAAACTATTATTGGAGCATATTTAGTATCATCATTTTGTGCAGGTGTTGTAGGTTTAATTACATGTGCAACAGCAGGTATGGGCACAATGGATGCTGGTAATATGTATGAGTTATATGCAGTTGCAGCATCAGTAATTGGTGGTGTATCAACCTTTGGTGGACAAGGTTTACTTTTAGGTACAGTAATTGGTGCAGGCATCTGGGGTGTTTTACAAAACGGTTTACAATTTGCAGGTGCACCTCTTGCTATACGTAATATTGTAATTGGTTTAATCGTAGTAGTATCAGTTTTATTAGATGTAATGCTACGTGGTGGTAAGGTTCAAAATATTCTAAGTGGTTTTAATTTCTTAAAATCAGTTAAATCATAAATTTTATTTTATTACATATCCTTTGGAGGATTATATGAAGAAATTAACTAAAATTGCTTTAGGCATGTTCCTAGCAACATCAATGTCAGCATCTTTTGCAGCAGATAAATACTCAGTATTTTTAGTAACAATGGATCAAAATGATCAACACTGGGTCAGAATGAATACAGGTGCAGAGAAAGCTGCAAAAGAGTTAGGTGATATTGAATTAACATGGATGGCTCCTGATCTAAAAGATGATGCAAAACAAATTGAAGTTGTTAATAATGCTGTAGCAGGTGGTGCTGATGTACTTTTACTTGCAGCTAATGGACCTACTGCTGTAACATCAGCTTTAAAAGAAGCAGATGCATCTGGTGTTAAGATTATTTATGTTGACTCACCTGCAGATTATCCTGCATTAAAGACATTA
>JARHZF010000067.1 GCA_029258325.1 Anaerobiospirillum sp.
AGCACTAGCTCTTGAGATTGGTTCTATTGGTAATCTTTGTATCTTAGTTTTAGCACTATAACGGCTAATGCGTGCAAGACCTGGATCAATTACATATTTAATTGATGGTACAGTTAAAGATGTTTCTGCAACGTTTGTTGATAAAACAATTCTAACACCAGTATGTTCTGTAAAAATCTTATTTTGCTCTTGTGTTGCAAGACGAGCATAAAGAGGTAAAATCTCTGTATCTCTTAGATTTTGTTTTTTGAGGAAGGCTGACATTTCCATAATGTCACGCTCACCTGAAAGGAAGATTAAAACATCACCACGCTCTTTTTTCATTAAAAAGTGCAGTGCCTTTAATATACCTTGCTTTAAATCAATTTCCTCATCTGAAAATTCATCATCTACATCATCTTTTTCACGTACTAAAGGCATGTAAACAACATCAACAGGATAAGTACGACCTGATACCTCAATAATAGGTGCATTATTAAAGTGTTTAGAAAAACGTTCAGGATCTATTGTAGCTGATGTAATAATAAGCTTTAAATTAGGTCTTTTTGCAAGTAAATTTTTTAAATAACCTAAAAGAAAATCAATATTAAGTGATCTCTCATGAGCTTCATCTATGATGATGCAATCATAATTTAATAAAAGTCTATCATTTTGAGTCTCAGACAATAAGATACCATCTGTCATAAGTTTTATATAACTTAAATCAGATGTAATATCAGTAAAACGAACCTTATAACCTACACTTTTTGATAAAGGTTCATTCATTTCCTCTGCAATACGATTAGCAACAGCACGAGCTGCAATACGTCTTGGCTGTGTATGTCCTATAATGCCATAAAGACCTAAACCTGCCTCAATACACATCTTTGGAATTTGTGTAGTTTTACCAGAACCTGTTTCACCTGCAATAATAACAACTTGATTTTCTTTTATTGCCTTTATAATATCTTCTCTTTTTGCACAAACAGGAAGATTATCATCATAAACAAGTTTAGGGGCATTTTGCCTTTTATTTTCTATAAACTTTTGACAATCTAAAATAAAAGATAAAAGTTCCTCTTTTTTCTCTTCAAATTTTTTACTATCTACGCTTGCAAGTAGTCTTAGTTTATTTAGAACTAATCTTTTATGTTGATAGGTAAGATGTGAAGCTTTTTCTTCTATTTCTTTTTTAAAAGCATGATCGACTATATTCTGTGCCATATATACCTTTATCTTCACTAAATTTAAATTTTATTTATTGTAATGAAATAAAAGTAAAAAGTCATGTAATTTAAGGATGGATTTAAAGGTGAGATTTAGTTTAGTAATTTTTTAATAAATTATATAGCCATCTACAAGATGACTATATAAATTTAACATTTAAGACTTACATTACATTGAAAATAGCTATAAATATTGATAATAAAACAAGAAAATAACCACCAAAGGCAAGAGGTACTAAATAAGATAGGTTATTTATTTGCTTTGCTCTTATATGGAAGTAATAAGGTGGAAAGAAAGCTAAAACCAAGATGATATTGGACGACAACCCAACCTTTGGTAAAAAGCTACTTTCTTTAACCATATAAATCATACCTATAACAATATGTAAAGTAATGGTAATAAAAACTAAAGTTACAAAAATAATAGAGACAAAATGTACTAAAGAGTACATTTTTATAAGCATTTCAGCTATGATTGAAAAAACAGCAATAGCAAAGAAACTACTTACAAAAGCTACTGTAAGACCTGAGTTCTCATCTGGATCGTAATTTAAAGCATGACTACGCTCTCTCTCCTCAGCTTCTTGAATTTCTTCTTCCTCAATTGAATATAATCTTGAGTTATATGATTTTCTACTTACAGGATCTAATAAGATCATTTTAGCAATATCTAAATCGTCCTTTGACAAACGATTTTTAGACAAACTAATAGCTTTTTCTATTTCAGCCTCCGTTGCATCTTGCTTTATATTCAATTTGTCATAAAGAGAAATTCCTTGATCCATGATGAAAAACCTCATTAATATAAAAAAGTCTTAAATAATAAAGAATTTATTTTATAAGCATATCATAAATAAATTTTAAAAAATAAGACAAGTATTACCTTTTTTAATTTAGTTTTAAAATTTTTTTAGACTTATGTCATATATTAAAAAAATTCTTTTTAATAAATATTAGTGATCTTATTACTTTTTTTGTAAAAATGTGAAATATTAAGAATATTTAATTTTTTTTTATTTTTATTTTTTGATAATTCATTTATTATTTTTACAAATAGATATTATATCTTTGGAATATTTATGAAAAAATCATTTAAAGTTAATACTGAAATAATACCTATAGATAGCACATCAGAGTTAATTGCTGAGTTAGATATAAAAGATAATGATTTAGTTGTTGTCTCTAAAGTCTTTTTCTCTCAATACTTACAAGATTTTATAAAAGATAGTAAGTGTCATATTTTAATAAAAGATAACTTTTATACAAATCAAAATGATGCTTTTAATGTTAAAACAATTATAGACAGTATAAACTTTTCTTATGATAGAGTTATAGGAATAGGATCTGCATCTGTAATGGATTTAGCAAAGATCTTATCTTTAAATGAAATACAGAATTTTGATTTAATACTTAAAAATCAAATCAAAAGAGATAGAGAGCTTATCTTAGTACCTACAACTCCAGGTATAGGTTCTGAAGTGTCTCCTTTTTTATTTTTAAATAAAAAGGATGTCCATAATATAGTTATATTAAATAATGTAAATCTTTGTGCTGATATTACATATATTTGTTATGAAGCTTTAGAGCAAATTTCTGATAATGCTCTTTTATCAAGTACCTTTGATGCTTTTACTCAAGCTTTTGATACCTATTTATCTCCATATTCTACTTGTATAAATAGAGCTATATGTAAAGATGCTTTAAGGATGTTTACAGAGATACTTTTAGACTTCTCAAAAAATGAAAGCTATGTAGATAAACATGAGATTTTAAAAAAATGTGTCTTTGCAGGTACAATGTCTGGTATTGCCTATGCAAATATAGGTTCATCTATAGTACAGAATCTTGCCTACCCTCTTCGTTCTTGTTTAAATATAAGAAATGGTCTTGCCTGTTATGTAATTTTCTTTGAAGTCTTAAAAATTTATGACAATAAAAAACCATATGGTCTTTTAGATGACTTAAAGGATATTATTGCTATAGCTTTACAATGTCCAAAAGAGAGGGCATTTTATGAGCTTGAAAGGATGTGCAACTTAATTTATCAAAATCAAAGTCTATCTTCTCTTGGAATGAAAGATAATCAGATATTAGAATTTACAGACTTGGTTATGACAAATGTTGATTTTTTTGATAAGAATGCATATGTACCTTTATCTTTAAATGAGATAGCAGACTTATATAAAAAATTATTTTAAAGTACGTATTTTTTTTATAAAAATTTTGGAAAAATAAAAATGGTATTTTGTGGTTTTTAAACTGAAAAATTCCTTTTATTTTTCTAATTTTCTTAAGCTTAATATGAAAAAATACTCCCTTGTATAAATTATTTTTTAAAAATAGCTAAGGATAAATAGACAAAATCTCTTTAAATTAAAGGCATAACTTTTTAAACAGTATTGCTATAATCTTTATAAGAAATATTATATAAATCAATTATATTTAACTATTCTTTTTACATTATTTCATAAATATATAAAAATATATGCTACATATGTAAAATATGTGTCTATTATTTTTTACGTAAAATCTTTACAAGATCTTATATAAAAATACCCAAAAGTTCTATCAAGAAGATAGTATAAAAGTTAAGAGCTAAAAGATAAGATCTTGCTTATTCAAAAAGATAGATATTGCTAATAACACATTATAAAATTACTTATCTATAGATAAGTAACAATAAAAATATATTTAGATCTAGCTAGTAAAATACATTAATAAAAATAAAATATAATTAAATTTAACAGCACATCATAGATAATAAAAAATCAACAAATGTTACTTTATTTACTTATAAAAATGAAAATTCTTAACAAAAATTTAAATATAAAGTCTTATAAAAGTAACATAAAATATAGCTAAAAATGAACAAGAGCAGAGCAAACTTAAAAATAAGTACACTATAACATCTACTAAATAAAAGCTATGTAATTGCTCCCTATTTTATATAGAGATAGCTAAAAAGATAGCTTTATTTAAAATTATTTTATTGGTAAATATAGTGCTTTTATAAAAGAATGAGCGAGAGAGAAATATTTTTTATAAAAAATAGTCTATATTTTTAAATAAAACTTATATAAATCAATATGTTATTTGAGTAGATTCACTCTAAAATACGAGGTAAAAATCAGTACAAAATACTTAAAAGAGAGCATTTTTGCTACAAACAATAGAAAAACATCTTAAAAATAAAAAGTTAAGCCATATATTAAGTCAATTTTACATTTGTAAATGTAAGTTAAATAATTATATTAATATAAATAACATATTAGAATTAGTAGAAAAAGTTTATAGTTTTTAGTTATAAAAAGAAAAAATAAGGATATTCAAAATAAATTTAAGAAAAAGATTTATTTAAATTTAAATTGATTATATTTTATAGACTTGATTTTATTAAAGGCGAGATAAAGGAATGTTATTAAAAAAAACACTATTACGTATACTATATACAACAAACAATACGACTAATATCTAGTCTTAAACAAATTTTAAATGCTTTCTAAATTTTAATAATTTATGTTTATTTATGTAGCGTTCTCTCGAACACCATATATATTAGAGGTTACAGATATAACTTTTTAAACTACACAGGAGGTTTGAAAGCGTAATGTAAATAAATTAGGCAGACTTTAGAGTGAAATTAAATTAGCAAACGATGCTTTTGCTGCAAAATTTTATTTAATTACAAGGGTGAAATTAAATTACAAACTTTAAAGAGTAAAGCTAGGGCTTTGGGTTTCACCCTAGCAATGTCTAACGACACTCTTTCCTGATTGATAGTTTTTATTTAATTATAAAAATAAACCATCTAAATTCCTTGCGTCTAATGATAACAAAAAATGATAAAAAATTCAATAGAAATTAAACTTTATTCTTCATCATCATTGTCTAAAAAGACATCTTCCCTATTTTCTAAAGCAGATTTATCTAGCTTAGCACCAAGAGCTCTGCAAATAGACTCTAGAGGAATTCTTTCTTGATCTAATCTAATACCAGGAGAATATAGACCATCAGCCATTGATTTACATAAAATTTGCTCATCAATAGTTAATGCAGATGGAATAGATTCAAGTACTGATGGATCATCATAAGTACATAGATCTTGATTCTCAAGTAAAGTAGCCTCATCCATAAGTACACTTTCAAGACGAGGTAGATAGATACGTAAGTTGTGTAAGATAGCAAATGATTTTAAATCTATGCTACCTAAGTATTGAGTTCTTGCATTTGCAACCCAACTTACTTTGCAGATCTCTGCTAAAGATGATGTTGGAGTAATAATTAACACAGTACCTGGAATATCAGGTAATGTTAAAGATGTTGCAATATTATCTAAAAAGACAACTCTTTGTGGTTTTAATTGAAGTTTTTCAAGCTCTTCTGCAGTAGTTGCAAAATGTCTCATACCACCTACTTTATTTCTAATTACGTGATCTAACACAGTAACTCTAATAATTGCAGGAGGTGGAATTAAACCAAATTGTAGTAAATCTTTTCTCTTTGGATTTAATTGTAGCTTATCTCTTAAATAATCTAATAAAAGAGGTCTGTGAATCTCAAACCATCTTGTATCAACACCACGCACAGGTATTTGTCTAATTAAAGAGTGTTTTTCATGATTTTCTAAAATCCATTTTGTAACCTCTACAAAACGAATAAAATCATTTGCATCTAAATTAGTAATAGAAGAGATTACATCTAAAGCAGACTCAATTAATGCAGGAGTTTGCTTTGCAATAATTTCTAAACGCTCAACAGATGTTCTGTACTCTACTAAGTGACCTGCCCATGTAGCAATATCTTCTGGTGTATCAAACACTAGATGTAAAGGAACTTTAACACGACCTAAACCTTCAACATCTTTGTCTTGAGTTTCAATATGACCAGAACTTAAAGGTTGCTTCCAATCCTCACAGAAGTTCTTAAACTCAGGAAGACATGCTTGAATTTCTTCCTCTGTTTGAGGAGCTCCTAAATATAAATGAACAGGAAAGTCAGCAGGAGTTGCTTTTTCATCCCTGATATGATCTGCAAGCCATCCTATTACTTTTGAACGATAAAATGCATTGATCTCTGTACGAATCCCGTTACGGTTTTTCACAAGTCGCTCCTTAAGCTATTAACTAAGAATTATTTTTATCTTATAACTTAATTCAATAGTGAACTACTCAAACCAAAGCTTAATTAATCATGGTATGAGATTTCTTGGTATATTTAGTAAGTTTTACTTATCTAATCTTACCAATTCTAATACGGTATTATCCGTATTGATTAAACAAAAAGCCACTATCAAAAAAATTCTATAAAAGAACATTTTTGATTAAGTATTGTATCTACCTATAACTTTATAAAAAGTAAGATAGACCACTTAAATTTTAGTGCTAAACTAATAGCTTATATCAAAAACCCAAGCTTTGTAACTAAGGTTATAGACATATGCTTATTTGTTAAATAGCATATTATTTTTCTTTGTTTTATGATAACAAAAATAAAATTGCTTTTAAATATAGTGCTTTAAACTTACATCTTTAATTATCAAAATTCTTTTAAAAATGTGATTAAAAGAACTATTTCTAAATACAGATTATAGCAAATAACAAATGCTCTTTTTTAAGATTTAGGTTAAAAAATATATTACTTTTTTAAGTCCCTAATAATTTTTTTCTCAAAACGTCTTCTTTTAAAAAAGTCACTTAAAAGCTTAGTACACTCTTCTTCTAAAACTCCACCTATAACTTCTATTTTATGATTGTGTCTTTCATCTTGAATTAAGTTAAATACAGAGGAGCAAGCACCTGTTTTTTGATTATAAGAACCAAAAATAACTCTCTTAACACGTGCATGAATTAGAGCACCAACACACATAGCACAAGGTTCTAAAGTCACAACTAAGGTAGTATTTAAATACCTATAATTATTTATTTTACGACCATAAGCACGCATAGCTACAATTTCTGCATGAGCAGTTGAGTCATTGCTACTTATAACCTTATTAAAGCCCCTAGCTACTATATTTAAATTTTCATCTAATAAAATAGCCCCTATTGGCACTTCACCATGACTTTCTGCCCTTTTTGCTTGAGCTATAGCTTTTTGCATAAATTTATTTAAAAGATCTAAAGAAAGATCATCTTTATCTTGTGCCATATATTATCTCTGTTAAGATTTATATATTATGTTAAATTATTTCTTTTAACATAAAAAAATCACAAAAATTTCAGCAAAATATATCTATGCAAAAAAAAGGATAGCGATGTAACACTATCCTTTGATTCTTATTTACATAAGATAATATATATATTTAGCCAATTAAGGATAGAGCCATTTGTGGTCTCATATTAGATTGCATTAGCATTGATGATGCAGCTTGTTGAATGATATTTTGTTGAGTTAAGTTTGCACTTTCCTCTGCAAAGTCAGCATCACGAATACGTGCACGAGCATCTGCTGTGTTCATTGACACATTTGATTGATTACGTATAGTTGATTCCATACGATTTTGCATAGCACCTAGATTGCCACGTTGCTTGTCAACTAAAGCAATAATCTTATCAATTTCATTTATAGCTTCTTGTGCTTTTGTTGC
>JARHZF010000062.1 GCA_029258325.1 Anaerobiospirillum sp.
TTAAAGATAGTAGGTTTTATATAGCAACCATTAGCTAAATCACCACCTAATATATTGCGTTCACCACCAATTAAGCATTCAGCTCCTTCTTTATTTGCAATATCAATATATCTTAAGATAGTATTTACTTGAGTTTCATCAACTTGAGCACCAATCATTGTATTAGGATCAAGTGGTGAGCCATATTTTATTGCCTTAATCTTCTCTAAAACTTTAGCCATGAACTTATCATAGATTTTTTCATGAATTAAAGCACGAGATGGGCATGTACAAACTTCACCTTGATTAAATGCGAATAAGACAAGACCTTCAACAGCTTTTTCAAAGAATTCATCTTCATAGTCACAAATATCCTCACAAAAGATATTTGGAGATTTGCCACCAAGTTCAAGAGTGCAAGGAATGATATTTTCAGTTGCAAATTGCATAATTTGACGACCAACCTCAGTTGATCCTGTAAATGCTACTTTTGCAATTCTCTTATTAGTAGCTAGATATTTACCAATCTTACTACCACTTCCTGTTACAATATTTACAACACCAGGAGGGAGTAAATCACCTATAATTTCAAATAATACAAGTATACTTGCAGGTGTAGAACTTGCAGGTTTTAAGACAATACAGTTGCCAGCAGCTAGGGCTGGTGCTAATTTCCATGCACCCATTAAGATAGGGAAGTTCCATGGAATAATTTGACCTACAACGCCTAAAGGCTCATGGAAGTGATAGGCTACTGTATCATGATCAATTTCTGATATGCCACCTTCTTGTGCTCTTATGCAAGATGCAAAATATCTAAAATGATCTGCTGCAAGAGGGATATCTGCAGCTAGGGTTTCACGTATTGGTTTACCATTATCCCAAGTTTCAGCATGAGCTATTTTTTCAAGATTAGCTTCAATTCTGTCTGCTATTTTTAAAAGGATATTAGATCTCTCTGTAGGGCTTGTTTCACCCCATGCCTTTTTAGCTTTATGAGCTGCATCTAAGGCAAGTTCAATATCTTGTTCTGTAGATAATGGTACTTCGCATAAAAGTTGACCATTAATAGGGCTTTTATTTTGAGAATAATGACCTTCAACTGGAGCTACCCATGTACCACCAATGTAGTTTTCATATCTATCTCTAAATACTTTTTTGCTATCAACAAATACACTCATATCATAACTCCCATAACAATATTTCATATATCCTATCTACTAGTGTAGTTTGTTTTTTTATAAGCATAGGCTTTTATGATAATTTTTAAGTAAAGATTGAAAAAAAAGTAAATTTATATTTAATTAAACATTAATAGTAATTATTTGAAAAACAAAGATATTATAAGAGAGGGCTTTACCTTAAATTTTAAGTTTGTCACATTTTATTTATAATAAAAAATTATATTTTATTCTATTTATGATAAAAAAACTTAAGTTAATAGATTTTTAGAAAAGTGTAAAAGTAATACTACAAAATAAGAGAATTTTATATACTTTAACAAGATTTTTTGATTTTCTTTTATCTATTAATGCTAAAGAACTTTATTATAAAAGTTTGCACTTTTTATGTCTTTTATACAAGTAAACTGAAGTGCAAATGGTATAGATCAAATATCAAAATTACTACATTTAGCATGAACTTTTACAATAATTTTTAAATCTAACTTTTAGCATTTTAAATTTATATAAAAAAAGCAACTATAAAAAAGATATAGTTGCTTTTTCCACTTTTCACATTTTTAGATCTAAGCTTTATTTGTAATACCTAATTTTTCATAACCTAAATCAAGAGCATGTTTAAAGTCATTTACAAAGGCTGCATTTTCACGACTTAAGATACCTGCTTTTTTCAAGATTGCACGAGGTTGTGATCTTATAGCAGAGAAGATTAAGAAAGTTCCTCTCTTATTACAAATATCAATAATTTCCTCAATAGATGCTTCACCTGAGGCATCTAAATATGGCATAAAACGCATACGTAAAATAAGAACTTTTGGTACACTTTCAAGTGATTTTAATTTATCACAAAGTTCTGATGCAACACCAAAGAATAAAGGACCATTAATTTGGAATACTACTAGACCATCTGGAATAACAATTTCCTCTTCACTATCACCATCTTGTTGTTCATATTCAGATAAAGCTGTATTTTTCTTAATTTCAAGTGATTTACTCATGTGGCGCATAAATAGTAAAGATGCAAAGGTAACACCTACACCAATAGCTACAGTTAAATCAACAAGAACAGTAAGTGCAAAGGTTAAAAGTAAAATTGCTCTATCTGATAAAGAAATCTTAGCAATAGCTATAAAATGTTTTAAATCAGACATACCATAAGCTACCATAAATAAAATAGCACCAAGGCAAGCCATAGGAACATAAGCTAAGATATCCATTACTGTATACATAAAGATAAGTAAGAATACAGAGTGAAGCATACCTGATACAGGGGTTACACCACCTGCTTTAATATTAGTTGCTGTTCTTGCAATAGCACCTGTAGCAGGAAGACCACCAAACATACCTGAAAGTAAATTTGCAACACCTTGTCCTACTAACTCTTGATTTAAAGAGTGTTTGTGACCAATCATACTATCTGCAACTACAGCTGAAAGTAGAGCTTCAATACCAGCAAGGAAAGCAATAGTAAAAGCAGATGGAATTAGATCACGTATAGTCTCTAAAGTAATAGTAGGCATTTCAGGTGTAGGGAGACCTGATGGTAAATCAGGAAAACGTGAACCAATAGTATCAATAGGAGCATTTGTTACATAACAACCTATAGACACAAGTAAGATAACAACTAAATAAGCTGGAATTTTAGGACTTATCTTTTTACAAATTAAAATAATTGCAAGACTTGAAAGACCGACTGTTACAGCAGGTAGAGATATTTCGCTTATATGGGTAAAGTAAGCTGTCCATTTACCAATAACATCAGCAGGGGCATCTGGTATATGTAAACCCAAAAAGTCCATAACCTGACTTGTTGCAATAATAACAGCAATACCTGTGGTAAAGCCTGTAATTACAGGGTATGGAATATATTTAATTAACTTACCAAGTTTTGCATAACCTGCGATAATTAAGAGTATACCTGCCATAATAGAGGCTAGAATTAAACCTGAAAAACCATGTTTAACTATAACATCAAAAATTACAACAACAAAAGCACCAGTAGGTCCACCAATTTGTACACGTGAACCACCTAAAAATGAAATAAAGAAACCTGCAACTACAGATGTTACAAGACCTTTATCTGGAGATGCACCACTTGCAACAGCCATAGCCATGGCAAGAGGTAGTGCCACAATAGCAACAGTAAGACCTGCAATGAAGTCTTTTTTGAAAATAGAAAGATTATAGCCCTCTCTCATACAAGTAAAGAAGGCAGGGGTAAATTGATTTGACCTTTGCATTTTATTTATGAAAAATTTGTAGAAGGAATGACAAAACCGACCCTAAGAAAGGGGACGATTAATTATAGGATTTAAAACTTTATAATTCAAATTTTTTACAATTAAAAATAAAAAAATTATAAAAATGCACAAAAAAAAGTAATATAAGAGTAAAATTTTCACAAAAAATAGATAAAAGTATAAAGAACTTGTTAGTCTTAAGTAGTATAGCTTTAACTTATTTATTATTTTAAATGAATCTATTGCAATAGGTATAATGAAGATATTTTATTATTATATTACTTAAAATAACTACATAGAGCTAGAGTTTTTAATAATATATTTATAGTTAGTTAAGATGCAACTATAAAGGAGTTTATTATGCAAGATATTTCTGTAGGTGAAAGTAATTTTAAAGATTTAATAGATAAAAATTGTCTATTTATTGATAAAACTCTTTTTATTGAGGATGTTATAAAAAATAAAAATCAAGTAAAGCTCTTTTTAAGACCACGCCGTTTTGGTAAAACTTTAAATCTATCTATGCTTAAGTATTTCTTTAGCATAGAAGGTGCTACTGAAAACAGAGAACTCTTTAAAGGTTTAAAGATAGAAAACTCTCCATACTTTAGTGAACAAGGAAAGTATCCTGTTATTCATTTAAACATGAAGGCTTTAGGTAGTACTTATGAAGAGTTAAAAAGAAAATTAAATGTAAAAGTTCGTGAGGCATTTAAAGCATATGGATATATTATAAAAAATAGTGATACTCTACAAGAGTCTTTAAAAAATGATTGTCTTGATATTTTAAATGACAAAGAATTTAAAGCACATAATGCAATAAAACTATTATGTAAAACTCTTACTAAAGTCTATGGTCAAAAGGTTGTAGTTTTAATTGATGAGTATGATAATCCTTTAGTAGAGGC
>JARHZF010000018.1 GCA_029258325.1 Anaerobiospirillum sp.
AAAAAATCAAAATAACTATATGATTTTTAAAGACTTTCATTTGTGATATAAATCTCATATATACATTTAAGATCAATAGCTTTGATAATTGCCATTTGTAAAGAGGTTTTTTTAGAAAAAAGATGCAATTTATAAAGCTTTTATATACAATAAATGCACGTAATTTAGCTTTTTATAAAAATGTATTGATACATATTATGTTAAATTTTTACTACTAAAATAGTAAAAATTAAAGATCCTGCTTTTATACTGTTAATATTAGCTTCTATTAATAATATCTTTAAAAACTAAATAAGAACTCCTTTAAATCTTATTTAAACTTATAATTAAGGTAGTTTATAGAAAATAGGGGCATTTATAAAAGATACAGCATATGTAAATCTATATATGGTTATATCACTAGACACAAAGATATAAAATCATGTAAATAACATGTTTTTTGACTAGTTTAGACTATATGTGTCTATTGAATTTATATAAAAATATATTATATATCAATAAGTTATCAATTAATTATTAATACATCTGAATTATTATCTGTGATTTGTACATTTTAAGATATGAGCTATAATTGATGCCATTTAAAAGATTTGACTATGAGTATTTACTCAAAGTTCTTTAAATTAGCTTTAAAACAAGCAAATTTTAGCTCATTTAAACTCATATATCTGCATAATTAGCAATAATTAAAAAAAGAATGAGCCATACAGAAATTAAATTTTAATAAAAATATATCTTAACGCCTTATATAATAAGCTTTTAATTAAATTAATACCATATAAATACGAACTTAAATATATATGATCTAAATAAGATAAATGGCTTATATATGCCATTTTATATAAAATATATGTACATTATAAGTTTTATAATTATGATTAAATCTTATTTAAATTAGATTTTAATGAATTATAAATTCATAGACTAAAATCATAAGCTAAATTTATAGTCAAACTTATACGAAGTTAAATACAAAATTTAAAATTTCAATAAATTTATAAAATTCAAAAACTTATTAAGGTTTAAATGAGCTCTATTTTAATAATTTAACATAATATAAATTATGCGAAGTTATAAGATTTTTCTGTATAGAGGCCTATATTAATATATCATATACCATATTACTAAAAAATCTCTACTTATATATCCCTATTCTTTAAGTGTAACAATTTAGATCTTTATAAATTCATTAAATCTATATTTATATATAATCAAATTTTCATAAAATTATGACTTACTAAATACTCATAACTTTATAAAAGATTTCTATCAAATCACATATAATAATATATTATATTAATTTTATTAAATAAAATTAAACTAAGATTATATTTAATTAAAATGATGTTTTGCTTGTTCAGATAAATTTTTTCTAAATTTGATAATAAATTTTAAAATGACTATTATAAATACAGATAGGCATTGTTTTTTATTGTTTTTTTTATGAAAAAAATCTTTTGTGGGGGTAGACTATGAAGTGGTATTATGCTTTATCTTTAAAAGCGAAATTTGTTGTAGTCTTTTTATTTATAATAATTGGTATTATTTCTATTGAAGCAACAGCTTTATTTAGTGCTAATAGCTCAATTAATGCTGCAACAAATATTGAGGGTATTTTTACAACATCTTATAAGAAAATTGAACGTTCAAGATTTTCTTTATATACAATAAACAACTCCCTACTGTCGTATTTATCTAATTGCGATAATATACAATCACGTTTAAGTCAGGAAAATTTTGTTCTTCAAACTAGAGAAGTATTAAATAAATTAGTACAAGAAACAAATGGATTAAGAGAAGGTGTTCTTGGTTTTGAAGAATCACCTGCAGAATATCGAGAACTTATATCTCAATTAAAGAAATCTTTAACTGAATATTCTAGATCTCTTGATGTAGATACATTTTCAGCTTTAAAAATATCTAATGAAGCAGCTTTAAATACCTATTTAAATAAGACATCTAAAGAATTTAAAGAAAGTATTGCTTTATTTGATAAAGTTATAAATGAGCAAACAGAAAGAGCTACTGAAATAGCTATGAATGCAACAGATCCAGCTCCTGTATATACAGGTTTCTTTGTGGCAGTTATAACTTTAATTATTTGCTGTTTTATCTTCATTGTTTTAGCTAGATATATTATTAATGAATTGAATATTCTAAGAAAATTCATTAAAGAAATGGCTGATGGTAACTTTAATTTTGATATTCAAAAGAGATATGATGACGTTTTTGGCGATACATTATCAGATCTTGATAAGATGCAAGACTCTTTAAATAAAGTTATCAAACATCTTTTAGAAGGTGCTAAATTTACAGATCAAAATCTTCATGCTATGAATGATGATATGGATCTTGTTGGAAAAACAACACAAAATACAGAAAATTTAGCAATTGCTGTAGCTGCAGCTTCAGAAGAAATGCTTTCTACAACAACAGATATAGCTAAAAACTGTGAATTAGCATCTACTCATTCTGAAAAATCAAGATCTATTACTCATGAAGGTGTTTCTACTATTCGTAATACTATTCAAGAGATACAAATTCAAAGTAATCAAATACAGACAGATGCTGATATTGTTCATGACTTAGCAAAACAAAGCTCAAATATTTCCTCAATTGTTAATACTATTGAAGAAATTGCAGCTCAAACTAATTTACTTGCTTTAAATGCTGCAATTGAAGCTGCACGTGCAGGTGATGCAGGTCGTGGTTTCGCTGTTGTTGCTGATGAAGTTCGTGCTTTAGCATTAAGAACATCTGATTCTACTCAAGAAATTGCTAAGATGGTTTTAAATATTCAGACTATGGCTAATAGTGCAAGTACTTCAATTAGTGAAAATGCAAGTAAGATGATTACCCTATCCCAAGAGGCAACAGCTGTTGAGGATATTCTTCAAAATATTACTAATGCAGTAAATGAGGTTAACTCTCAAATTTCACAAATAGCTACAGCTGCTGAAGAACAAACTGTGGCAACATCTGAAATTTCTACAAATATTCAAAATGTAACAAGTGGTGCACAAAATGTATCAATGCAGGTTTCAAATACTATTAACATGTTAAATAATAATGTTAAGAAAGTTGATGAAATCCGTGAGAGTTTAAAATTCTTTACATTAAAAAATAATTAATTATTGATTTTTAAGTATAAAACCTCCTTTTAAACCCTATACTTTATTAAGTAAGGTCATATAAAGGAGGTTTTTTTAATCCCTATTTTTCTCTATCTTTTATAGATTATAAAAAAGCAAAGATTTCAAAGAGATTTCAAATTCTTTTATATATGTATTAAAAATTTAACATAAAATATATATAAGCAATGCAATTTATCTATATATATTACTGATATTTAAGGATTTTTTCTACTATTTTTTTATAAAAATGTAAAAATGCACTTTTCTCCATATTTTATAGATTATTTAAAAAGCACATGATGAAAAGTTTTAATTTTGAATTATATAAGTATTACAAATTTAACATAATATGTTTTTATCATTTAAAATACTTTAAAAATCAATATTTTACATAAAAACATTGTATTTTGCATCTCTTATTTTTATAAAGTAACTGCAATACTTTAAGACAAAACTTTATACCACTAAGAAAATCCCTCTTTTAATACCAATTAGCTTTTTATTTATATACTCTTGCCTTTATTTACCTATATTTTAGGCAAAAACTCTACCTTTTAATGATGAATTGGTAAATCACTTTGTTTAAAGCAAGTATATTTAAAGGATTACGCAGATCTTTCTCCCTTTCTTTTGGTTTATAATTGAATTGTAAATTTAACATAATATGTTTTTACTATTAAAAATACTTGAAAAATCAGTATTTTACATAAAAACATTGTATTTTGCATCTCTTATTTTTAAAGTAACTTTAATACCAAGAGAAAGCTGTATACCACATCAAAAAAACCTCTTTTAATACAAACTAGCTTTTTATTTATATACTTCTGCCTTTATTTACCTATATTTTAGAAAAAAACTCTACTTTTTAATGATGAATTGGTAATGCACTTTGTTTAAAGCAAGTATATTTAAAGGATTACTCTGATCTTTCTCCCTTTCTTTTGGTT
>JARHZF010000209.1 GCA_029258325.1 Anaerobiospirillum sp.
TTTGCATAGCACCTAAGTGTGCTCTTTGTTGATCGATAACTAAGATCATATTATCAATATGCTCTAATACTTTTTGAGCTTTAGGCACTTCAGATACATCAAAGAAACGTGCATCTTTTGCATCTGGAGTACCACCAACTTTTGTTGTTGCTAGAGCTGTTGATGCTTCTACACCATTAATTTTTGCAGCATTACGTGCAATAGCAGATAATGTAAAACCACGTGATAAACCTGTAATGACTAAGGTATCACCTGAGTTTGCACCTACTTGTAGTGTAATAGTACCATTTGATTGAATTAAACCTTTACCTTTTGAAGTGGCAGTACCCTTATTACCAAAATCACCATTACCAGCTAAAATTGGTTCTCCTGCAAAGGTTGATCTACAAGCAATACGTGTAATTTCAAGTGATAATTCTTTTACTTCTTGTTGAAGAGCTTCTCTATCTTTTTTAGAGTTAGTACCATTTGATGCTTGAACTGCTAAAACACGAATTCTCTGCATCATGTTGGTCATTTCTTCCATAGCACCTTCAATAGTTTGAGCTAGTGCAATTCCGTCGTTACTATTGCGGTTGCCTTGATTTAAACCATTGATTTGACTAGTTAATCTATCAGAAATTTGAAGACCAGCAGCATCGTCTTTTGCACTATTAATGCGAAGACCTGAAGATAATCTTTGATAAGTTGTGTTTAAGCTATTTGTAGCGTTAGTTAATTTTCTTTGACCATTAATAGAACTAACGTTTGTATTTACGTAAAGTGCCATAATTGTTTCTCTCCAATTTATTTTTTTAACTACTACCTATAATGAATTTTTTATACCAAATTTATATATTTTTAAATATATCTTAAATATCAATTACTTGTTTTAAATAAATTAATATTGCCAAAATACTTTTAAGGCAATAATTGCCTATAAAATTTTTGTATCTAACAAAAAATTTAGTTCTAAATATAAAAAATTGTAAATATCTTTTATTTGGATTTTTTTTATTATTTTGTATATATAAAAGCTAAATTTAAAGTTTATATCAAGATTATAGATATGCTTTATATTGATAATTATTTACTTAATCTTACAGACTTAAAATAAATGAGGCACTCATAAGAGTACCTCACAACAACCATAAAAAAGGAAATTATGTTCAATTGTATCAAAACAAAATTCATGAACAGAATATTGTTTCATTTTATAATTAAAGATAAAAAAAATCAATAAAATAAGAATAACTTTATATATATATAAATAGATGAATAGATTCTTCAATAAAATGAGACAAGTATAACTAATTTATTTAAAGTTTTTACTTAAAAATTTCTTAATTTTTTATATTAAAAATAATATCTAATAGTAAATATATAAATATTTATATAAAAATACTTTTTATTATTAAAGAGTAAAAAAAATTTTACGTTATGTAAATAAAAATGATTGTTAATTAGATATTTTCTAGAAAAAAATCATTTATTGATATAAACTAAAAGAGCTTTCAATTAATGTCCTTTATCAATAACAATACTCTTTAAAGGGTATTTAGAGGTAATCTTTATGACTACTAATATAAGTATTCCTAATTTTTTCCAGTCTAAACTTAATGCTAATAAAAATATTGCAAAACCAAATCTTTCACATGTAAATACTGTAAATGGTATAAATGCACTAGATGAAAATAAAGCAATAGATGGCATTAAAAATAAAGAAGCTAAAAAAGTTTCAATAGATGATTTTGATTTTAGTTCACTGTCAAACACTTTAGGTCAAGATTTATCTAATAATAAACAAAACATCCTACTTTTAACATCTAGCATTAATAAGTTATCTTTTAATGCAACAGGTGGACTTAGTGATTTTTCTGATTTAGATATAGAAGAAACTCTTAGCACAATAGCAGCGTCTTATGTTGGTCTTAAAAATAAGATTGAAAAAGGCAATGATGCTGACAAAGAAGGTCTTTTAAAAGAATTAGATGAAAAGTTTAATCAAGCTGTTGAACACTTTGCTAAAAATCTTGGTATAAGTGGCTCTTCTTTCTTTAAAGGTCTAGGTAGCTCTAATGATGTTGAATCTAAATTTAAAAATTCAATTATTGATGTAGTACAGAAAAAAATAGATGAATATGATAATTTCTTAAATTCATCTCTTGGCTCTCAATTCCTTGAAAAAGTTGATTTAAACAAAGTATCAGTACAAGACTTTGCTAAAACAATGGCAAAGAATAATAACTTAATTGAAAAGTTTACAGCTGAAAATAAAACTGAAAAAGATAAAGCTAAAGATACTGAAGAAGTTGATGAATCATTATTTACTTTTAATGATCTAAAAGCTATGTCTGCAATTGAACATCAATATCGTCAAATGACAACAGATGGTTTTATTGATAAAACAGAAGAGCAAATTGGCTTTGAACTTGGTATGCTTGCTAATAATGTTCAAGATATTATGAATAAAAAAGGTGTTTCTAAACAATTTGAGAACCTTTTAAATACTAGCTTTGATGATTTTAGTAAGAATTTTATTAAAAATATTAATCAAGAACTTGAAAATAAGGCTGACACTGCTGATTCTCAATTTAATGCAGGTGATAGATATTCACCTTTAGATAAAAAGAAGATTGATAGCATAATTCAACATACAAGATCTCAATATGCTAATAATGTTGATAAGACAGAAGCTATTATAAATAGTTTTGAGTATGCAAAAAATTCAGCACAAACTACAGCACAAAGTAATAATGCTTATAGATACAATATGGGCTTAGAATATTTTGATAGATTCTACAGTCAAGATCTTGGAAATAACTATATGTCAGCACAAAGTGAATTCCAAAAATATTTAAGATCTTTTGGTCTTATACAAAATTAATAACTATATTAATTAAAGAAAAGGTGGTTAGGCTTAAACCTTACCACCTTTTTTATTTAACTATTTAAACTTATATAGTTTATGTAAAAATTACGTTGTTTATACATCAAAAAGAACTATGTTTTTTTATTAACAACGCAATACACAATAACTACTTATTTAAAATCTTCAGAAATATCTCTACCAAACCATTTCATAGAAATATTTTTAAATTCACCTGATTTTTTAACTTCTAAAAGAGCTTTATTTATTTTACCTAATAATTCATCATTACCTTTATTTACAGCAATGCCATAATACTCTGAATTTTCTGTAGTAATAGTCTTTGAAACAATATCTTTTCCTTTATAGTTCTTTAAAAAGAAATCATTTACAGGTCTATCATTAATAGCAGCTACGCAACCACCATTTTGTAATTCTAAATAAGTATCAGGAGGTGAATTAAATTGTTTTAAATTAGCATTTTTTAAAGCTTTTTGTGCATATAAAGCACCTGTAGTACCTATTTGCAAACAAATATCTTTACCATCAAGATCGCTTATTTTCTTTAGTTTATCTTCATTGCTCTTATTAACAAGGAAGGTTAAACCACACATATAATAAGGATCTGAAAAATCAACTTTATTAGCTCTTTCAGGTGAAATTGTAAAACCTGAAATAATTAAATCAATATTATCAGTTAAGATAGCAGGAATAAGTCCATCGAAAGGAAGAGCTGTGATTTTAACTTCATCATAGCCCATAACTTTACCCATTGCTCTTATTAAATCAAGGTCAAAACCAATAAGTTCACCTTTATCATCAATATATGTAAAAGGTGCAAAAGCAGCCTCACAACCTACTTTTAAAACCTTATGTTCATCTGCATGAGCTACATTAGATGATACACTTAATCCTAAAGCTACTGATAAAGCAAGTGCTGCTTTTGTTAGTTTTGATGGCATTTACTATTAATCTCCCTTTTTATTTATAATAATTTTTAAATTATAACATATGATTTTTAACTATTTGTTTTATCATCATTCCTGTGCATTTTGCTCTAAATTAATCAACTTTCTCACTTAAGTTCTTAGTTATATACATAATAAAAGCAAGAATAATTAAGATTAAAGTAGTTCCTAATAAAAGAGCATATCTTTCTGCATGTACTATTGCATATAGCACAGAGTATAAAGAGACTAAAGTTGTAACTATACTAATAAAGATCTTTTTATCATGAAAGATTGCCTTTATATAAAAGCTAATCATAGTAGTCATAATTAAAGCTGCAATAATATAGGATATAGTTACAGAAATATATTCAGATAAAGATAATAAAACTAAATAGAATACAATTAAAGATATACCTATAATGCAAAATTGTAGAGGTGATAGTATTATATTTTTTATAATCTCAAAACATAAGATTATAGTAAATGTTATAGATATAAATAAGATTGCATACTTAGTTAATCTATCAATTAAAGTGTAATCATTAACACTATCATTAAAGTTAAGCTCTATAGATGACTCTGTATTGGTTTTAGTCATTGAATTTGTTACATAGTAATCTAATATACCAGTTGCTAATTGATGATTTTCATAAGATGCTTTAAAGCTATCTTTTGCAATAGAGCGTGTAGATGGTAAAAAGCTACCTGTAAACTCTGGTATATAATCACCACTTAAATTAAGTATTGATTGTTTTGTATAAGGATAATAAGTAAAAGATTGTGATCCTTTTACAGTAAACTCCATATCAATATTTAAAGTATCTTGTGTATATAAGAATTTACTTACATCAACTATAAATGAATTTTTAGTATAACCTTTAACATCAAATTCCTCACCATTTACCTTTATATATTTTACATTATCAATAAATTTATTATCAGAGTGAGAAAGAGTTAAAAGCAGACTATCATTTATAATATTAGCTAAAGTATCATTATTAATTTTTGTATTGCGTAATGATTTTAAATCAAAACTCATATTCATTTTAATTAAAGCTAAATATAAGGTAGCTGTATAATTACCCTTTGATCTTTTTTCTGTTTTAAATTCAATATCAACATCAGCTTTATTGGATATAAATTGTACATCTATATCAGACATTTCTTGTTCATGTCTTTTTGGAATATTTACAACTAAATAAGGTGTTGTTAATTTTTCACTACTACCCCATGAATTAGTTATAGAACGTTGAACATCATATAATAAACTTGATCTTTCTGACAAAAGTAAATCTACAAATAATTGAGGTATAAGTAAAAGTATAGAAATTAAAGCTACAATTAAAACATGAGATGTTAGGCGTTTTTTCATGTTTTGGCTTATATTTATTTTATTATCTACTTTATCTAGCATAAAATATTTATCCTTTATAAATTTATAAAGTCCTTGTGATATTTGTATTGTTACTTAAAACACTTCTTTCTTATGTAAACACAATGTAAATCTCACATGAACTATTGATGATTTATTTTTTGATATTTATAATATTATGTAATAATCTGTAAAAATTCAATCTCTTATCTTTATTAAACCTTATATAGAAAATGGGTTTAAATAAAAAAATAAATACATACTAAAGCTAAGTAGTTTAAAAAATAAGGTACAAATAAAAAAGTAGTGGTTCATGTAAGAATTGCGTTGTTTCTGCACAAGACCTTACTATGTTGTTTTAAGTAACAACAAAAAAATAACAAGTACTAAAGTAGTTTATTGTATTTTTAAATTGTTACTCCTTAAAAACAATACTTTTCTAGGTGATTTTTATTTTGTTACTTAATCTAAGTAATTCTTTTTTATGTAGAAATAAAGTAAATCTCACATAAACTCAAAATTTTATTCTTAATTAATAACAAGGTATGCATAATGAATTTAATTAGTTTATTTAGTGGTTGTGGTGGTTTAGATTTAGGTTTTAAAAAAGCAGGTTTTAACATAGCAATTGCAAATGAGTATGACAAAAATATTTTTGAAACTTTTAAGAGCAATCATAAAGATACATATTTACTTGAAAAAGATATTAGAGATATACAAAAAGAAGATATAAAACCTTTTATCTTAGATGAAGTTGATGGCATTATAGGTGGACCTCCTTGTCAATCATGGTCTTGTGGTGGATCTTTACGTGGTATTGAAGATGCTCGTGGACAACTTTTTTATGAGTATATAAGAATTTTAAAAGAATTTAGACCAAAGTTCTTCTTAGCTGAAAATGTAAGTGGTATGTTAGCTAAAAGACATAGTACATCTGTAAAAAATTTTATAAAAATGTTTGAAGATGCTAATTACAATATATCTTTTACATTAGTTAATGCTAAAGATTATGGTGTTGCAGAAGAGAGAAAGAGAGTTTTTTATATTGGTTTTAGAAAAGATTTAAATATAAACTTTGTTTTCCCTAAAGGTTCTACCTTTGATGATAATAAAAAACTTACTTTAAAGGATGTTATTTGGGATTTACAAGATACAGCTCTTCCTGCTAATCCTAAAAATCATCATAATCCTAATGCTATTAATAATAATGAATATTACATAGGTTCTTTTTCCTCAATCTTTATGAGTCGTAATAGAGTAAAAGCTTGGAATGAACAAGCTTTTACTGTACAAGCATCAGGTCGTCAATGCCAACTACATCCAAAAGCTCCTAAAATGCAAAAATATGCTAAGGATGATTTTAGATTTGCAAATGGATATGAACACCTATATCGTAGAATGACTATACGTGAAATTGCCAGAATACAAGGTTTTCCTGATAGCTTTAAATTTATTTATAAAAATATAAATAATGCCTATAAAATGATTGGTAATGCTGTGCCTGTAAATCTTGCCTATGAAATAGCTTTAGCTATTAAATTATTTTTAAAAGGAGATGGAGATAAAGTTATAGGTATTAATGATATATAATACAAAAGTATTTTTTTGTGTTTTTTGTGTTGTTACTTAAAACAATTCTTTCTTATGTAAAAAAACAACATAAATATCACATGAACTACAAAAGTATAAAATTTACTAAAAGGATTGTATTATGAAAAAAATAAGTAAAATACCTATTCTTCTTCTCGCATCTTTTATGCTTTCATCTTGTTCTTTAATGCTTAGTACAGATGAAGTAGAAAAAGAGCTTGCATCTATTGAGACACATTATGATAAATACTATAGAGGTTATTATAAGGAAGATGCAAAATATAAAAATAATAAAACATGTAGTTTGTATATAAGAGCAGATATCTTAAAAGTAAAAGATATTTTATGGGATGGTCCTTGTATTAATGGAAATGCTTTAGGTCTTGGTTTTCTTACTATAAAAACAGACTATAAAGAAATGAAAAATTTAGTTGAATATAGGGAAAATGGATCTTTTATAACCTATTTAACACAAGATTTTACTTTAAATCATTATCAAATTGGTTATGAAAGTGAAGATCTTGTTTTTATGCGTGGTATTTTTGCCAAAGATACTAAAGATATTTTTGAAAAAGTAATTAAAAGATCTGAAGATGATGGTATTTTGACCTACTCAAATAATACTTTAAATGATAGTGTTACTTATATATTTGATAATCAAAAAGGTGTAAGAGAAATTCTTAGCTATTCAGAAAATGACAAACCTTTATATTTTTTAACTTTCTTTGATATTTTTAGTCGTCCACGTATTTTAAAAGCATTAGAATATAAAGAAGATGGACTTTATGCTTATAGTTTTGATAAAAATGGTGTTTTAGGTAATAGAATACATATAAGCAAAACCCTTATGAACAAATATAAAAATAAGCTTACTAAAAAGGCTTATTTAAAAGATTTTGTTGATGATGATGAACACTTTAAATTAGGTGTAAGTAAGGTTAAAACTTTCTTAAAATCATATTGTAAAACTCAAAATGTAAAAGATTATGATGGAAAGTTTCATATATGTTCAAAGGATGATTTAAAACGTCTTTTAGAATTTAAATTAAAATAGATAGTAAAAAAGAGCTTAAAAAGCTCTTTTTTAATAAATTGTATTTTTAAGATCTATAAAAACAAAAAAAACCACCCTAAGGTGGCCATTTTATTTAAGTGGCGGAACGGACGGGGCTCGAACCCGCGACCCCCTGCGTGACAGGCAGGTATTCTAACCAAACTGAACTACCGCTCCACGGTATTTTTCTTTAGCCTGGCGATGATCTACTCTCGCACAATCGTACGTTGCACTACCATCGACGTTACTGCATTTCACTTCTGTGTTCGGTATGGGAACAGGTGGGTCTACAGCACTATTGTCGCCAAGCAAAGTCTGTGTAAAAACTTTAGACTAAAACAAGCGTCTCTCTTTTATTCACTTCTTGAAGTTTCTTAGCATATACATCCTTTGCTTTTCCGGGTTGTATGGCCAAGCCTCACGGTTAATTAGTACTGGCTAGCTTCACACATCACTGCGCTTCCACATCCAGCCTATCAACGTCGTAGTCTTCAACGAACCTTTAGGAGCTTTATAGCTCAGGGATGACTCATCTTGGGGCCTGCTTCCCGCTTAGATGCTTTCAGCGGTTATCAGTTCCGAGCTTGGCTGCCGGGCCGTGCCATTGGCATGACAACCCGTAAACCAGAGGCTCGTTCACTCCGGTCCTCTCGTACTAGGAGCAATCCCCCTCAATCATCCTACGCCCGCGGTAGATAGGGACCAAACTGTCTCACGACGTTTTGAACCCAGCTCGCGTACCACTTTAAATGGCGAACAGCCATACCCTTGGGACCAACTTCAGCCCCAGGATGTGATGAGCCG
>JARHZF010000143.1 GCA_029258325.1 Anaerobiospirillum sp.
AGAGTTAGTAGGTGAAAAAAGTTCCATGTGGAACAAAGAAAATGATCTAAAAAGAGAATATTGAATCTAATAAATAAGATAAAGCAGAGTAGTATACGATAAAAAGTTCTACGTGGAACAAAGAAAATGATCTAAAAAAAGAGAATATTGAGTCTAATAAATAAGAGAAAGCAGAATGGTGTACGATAAAAAGTTCCATGTGGAACAAAGAAAATGATCTAAAAAGAGAATATTGAATCTAATAAATAAGAGAAAGCAGAGTAGTGTACTATAGAAAGTTCCATGTGGAACAAAGAAAATGATCTAAAACAAAGGATAATGGATCTAAAAAAGAAGTAAAAGAAGAGAGTTAGTAGGTGAAAAAAGTTCCATGTGGAACAAAGAAAATGATCTAAAACAAAGGATAATGAAGCTAATAAATAGGTAAAAGTATAGAGTCTGTAGGTGAAAAAAGTTCTACATGGAACAAAGAGAATGAACTAAAAAAAGGATAATGGATCAAGAAAGAAGTAAAAGAAGAGAGTTAGTAGGTGAAAAAAGTTCCATGTGGAACAAAGAGAATGAACTAAAAAAAAATGATAATGGAGCTAAGAAATAGGTAAAAGTAGAAAGTTAGAAGTAAATAAAGTTCTACTTTGGAACAAAGAGAATGAACTAAAAAAGAGAATATTGAGTCTAATAAATAAGAGAAAGAAGATAGTTTTAGATTAAAAAAGTTCTATGTGGAACAAAGAAAATGATCTAAAAAAAAAGGATAATGGATCTAAGAAAAAAGTAAAATAAGAGAGTTAGTAAGTAAAAAAAGTTCTACGTGGAACAAAGAGAATGAACTAAAAAAAGAGAATATTGAATCTAATAAATAAGAGAAAGTAGAGGAGTATACGATAAAAAGTTCCATGTAGAACAAAATGAAAAAAAAGAATATAGAGAAATATAAACAAAAAGTTCCATGTAGAACAAAATGAAAAAAAAAGAATATAGAGAAATATAAATAAAAAGTTCTATATAGAATAAAAATAGTATTGAATATAATAAATAAATTTTTTTTAAGTAGTTAGAAAATTTTTATATAAAAAAGATCTAAGATAAAATCTCTAATATTTTTTGTTATAATTTCTATAAATTAAACTGTATAAATTGGATGTCAAAAATTATAAATTTAGTATGAGATTTTATATTAGTTAAAAATAATACTATTCTATCTTATGTGTAAAATATAAATATCATATTAACTATAAAAGTAATATCATATTATTTATAATAAAAAATTATTTTATTATTTGTATAAAGTATTTATTTGGAATTAATAAAAAGAATATTATATAAATCTTTGTAAATAAATTTTATTATTTTTTCTAACTTAGTGTAAGTCTTAAGTTTAAGAAATTCATTAGTTTTTAAATATAAATTTTATTATTATAAAATGAATACTAAATTTATAAATAAAAATCCTATTGAACTCTATTATTTATTGGGTAATAAAAAACCCCACTTTGAGGTGGGGTTATAAAAAATTATAAACATGAAAAATTAGTAAAGAACAGAAATATCACCTGTAACTTTAAATAAGTTTTGAATCTTACTTAAGATAGCAATTCTATTATTTTTGATCTTTTCATCTTCATCGTTAACAATAACATTTTCGAAGAAATTATCAATAACATCTTTTAATGTTGCTAATAATGTCATTGCTTCTGTATATTTACCATCTTTATATAGATTTAAGATTTCTTGCTCAATCTTATTAATACTATTTACAAGATCTTTTTCTTCTTGTTTTACTAGAAGATCTTCAGCTATATTTTCTTGCTTAATATCTGCTTTTGATAATATATTATTTACTCTCTTATATGCACCTGCAAGAGCTGCTGCAGCTTCAAGAGTCTTAAAGTTAACAAGAGCTTTTACTCTCTTATCAAAATCAAATAATGAAACAGGTCTATTTGCAAGAACAGCTGTATAAATTTCACCACCAATATTTTGGTCTTGATAGTAAGCTTTTAATCTTGTATAAATATATTCAACTAATTGATCTAAAGTATTTTCATTCTTTATTTTATCTTTAAGAATTGATGCACAGAACTTTAATGTCTCTTGAATATTTAGATCTAATTTATTTTCAATTAGAATTCTAATAACACCAATTGCTGCTCTTCTTAGACCATAAGGATCTTTATCACCCTTTGGTAATAAGTTAATTCCAAAGATACCAACTAGAGTTACAATTTTTTCTGCTAGAGATACAGAAATTTGAACACCCTTAGTAGGAATAATATCACCAGCAAATCTTGGTAAATATTGCTCGAAAATAGCATCTGCTACATCATTATCCTCGCCATCTAAACGAGCATAATGCATACCCATAATACCTTGAGTATCTGTAAATTCATTTACAAGTGTAGTTGCTAGGTCGCACTTTGCTAGGTACGCTGCTCTTTTAGCTAGAGTAACATTTGCACCAATTTCTTTTGCAATATATTTAGCAACTTCTTGTACTACAGATGTTCTGTATGCAATTGTACCAATATCTTTTTGATAAACAACTGTCTCTAATGTCTTGAAGTAATCTTCAAGTTTTTTCTTTCTATCTGTATTAAAGAAGAATTGTGCATCAGATAATCTTGGTCTAACAACTCTTTCATTACCAGATATTAGAGATTGAGTATTTTCTGGTTGAATATTTGAAATAAAGATAAATTTAGGTAATAGTTTGCCTTCTTTATCATATAAAGGGAAATACTTTTGATCTCCTTTCATAGTATAAACTAAAGCTTCTGATGGAACTTGTAAGAAACTTTCTTCAAAAGAAGCAATGTAAGCAGTAGGATATTCAACTAAAGAAGTAACTTCTTCTAATAAGTCCTCATCAAGATCTGCTACGCCATTTACACTATTTGAAAGAGCAATAACTTGTTCTTTGATCTTTGCTTTTCTCTTTTCATAATCAGCAATAACTAAACCTTCGTTTAGTAGTTGATCTTCATAGCTATTAGCATCTTTAATTTCAAATTCTTGCTTACCTAAGAATCTGTGACCTTTTACAAGTCTTGAAGAATCTAAGTCAAGAACATTTGCTTTAACAACTTCATCATTAAATAAAATTGTTAATGTGTGAACTGGTCTTACAAACTCGACTTTTTTAGAACCCCAATGCATTAATTTTGGAATTGGTAAAGCTGCAAGAGATTCTTTAACCATATTTTCAATTAAAGATGTTGTATCTTGACCTGTTTGTTGTTTGTCAAAACCAATCCAAGCACCTTTATCTGTGCTGATAGTTTTCACATCCTTAATATCAATACCATTTGCATTAGCCCATCCAATAGCAGCTTTTGTTGGTTGATTGTTTTCATCAAAAGCAACTTTTACTGAAGGACCTTTTATTTCAACAGTTTTATCTTCTTGTTTTGTTTGAAGATCTAAGATTTGTAAAGCTAAGCGTCTTGGTGTTGCAAACCATTTTGCATTTGAATATTTTAAATCTTGAGCCGCTAGTCTTTTAATAAACTCACTATGAAAAGCTTCTGCAAGTTTTCTTAGAGATTTTGGAGGTAATTCTTCTGTACCTAATTCAATTAATAAATTCTTGGTATCCATAATATATCCTACTTAGCAGAATCTGGTTTATTGCACATTGGAAAACCAAGTTCTTCTCTTGATTTATAATATGCTTCAGCAACTTGTTTAGATAAAGCTCTAATTCTTAGAATATATCTTTGTCTTTCTGTTACTGAAATAGCATGTCTTGCATCTAATAGGTTAAAGCAATGAGCTGCCTTTAATATTCTTTCATATGCAGGAAGAGGTAATGGTTTTTCACCTGTCATTAGATTACTTGCTTCTGATTCCATTTGATCAAACATCTTGAATAAGAAATCAGTATCAGCATATTCAAAGTTATAAGCAGATTGTTCTACTTCATTTTGATGGAAGATATCACCATAGGTAACAACGCCATTACTTGTATTTGCCCATACAAGGTCATAAATAGAGTTTTTACCTTGAATGTACATTGCAAGTCTTTCAAGACCATATGTTAATTCACCTGTTACAGGGTAACACTCTAAACCACCAACTTGTTGGAAATAGGTAAATTGAGATACTTCCATACCATTTAACCAAATTTCCCAACCAAGACCCCATGCACCAAGAGTTGGATTTTCCCAATTATCTTCTACAAAGCGAATATCATTAACAGTAGGATCAAAACCTAATTCTTTTAAAGAGCCTAAGTATAGTTCTTGAATATTATCTGGAGAAGGTTTTAAGATAACTTGAAATTGATAGTAATGTTGTAATCTGTTTGGATTTTCGCCATATCTACCATCAGTAGGTCTTCTTGATGGTTGTACATAAGCACAATTAATTGGCTCTGGTCCTAAAGAACGTAAGAAAGTCATTGGGTGAGAAGTTCCTGCACCAACCTCTAAGTCAAAAGGTTGAGCAACCATACAACCATGTCTCATCCAATAATCTTGTAAAGTAAAAATTAAACCTTGAAATGTTTGAAGGTCGTATTTATTTGACATTTTTTAAACATCCCGAATATAAAAAACAATATCTTTGTATTTTATCAGAAATAGGCATACAAAAGTAATTTTATAGCTCTACTTTATACTTAGAATACTTATTTTTTTGTGATTTTATAAATAATCTTCTCTTTGTCACTTTCATCTATTTCTATAGAGTGACCCATAAAATTACAAAAAGCTGGTATATCCCTTTTTGAAACAATATCATCTGATACTACTTCTATAATATCTTGTGATGAAGCTTCACGCACAGCCTTTCTAACAAGAATTAAAGGATCTGGACATTTTAATCCACAAGTGTCTAAAAAAATCTTATTTTTCATAAACTTAACAATATAATTAAAAAAAATTAAAAAAAAGCTTGCCTTCATAAAAAAAAGTGCTATAATGTACTCATCTTAAGACGAGATAGCTGGTTTAGCTCAGTTGGTAGAGCACCTGTTTTGTAAACAGGGGGTCGTGGGTTCGAGGCCTACAACCAGCACCACTCAAAACTTCTCCATAATATCATAAATCCCCAAGATAAGTTTGATTTATTTATCCAAATGTTAGGTTGGATGAATTTCGATTATTTTTATTTTTATAAAAGTAGCAAAGAAATCTTAATTAATTGGGGCTTTTTAATTATCTTTACTCCTATTTTTGTGGAGTAAAGTTTTTATCTACTAAATCCTATCTTATTTATTCAATATATTATCAAAGTTAATTTTTATAATCATTTTATCTAATATTTTATTTTTATTTTTGTACAATTTACCTTAGATAGATATTTAGGGTTTTTATTATGTTTAATGATTTACTAGTTAATAATATTGAATCTAATCTAAATTCTTGCTCTTTAGTTAAGAAAACTTTTGATTTTTTTGAAATGGAAATACTAATTTCTAGTAAGTTAAGAGCTAGTGATTTGGATATTTCTTCATTTTTTAAAATATTATCAATGCAATTAGTTAATACTAAAGCTAAATCACTAAATATAGAAGAATGTGATTTTAATGCATTCCATTGTGATAGAACTGTATGTAATTTTCTATCTAATAAAACTATAGATGATAGTTTTATTAAGGAAGTATTAAAAGATATAAGTGTTTACAATGAACAAAAACTTATATTAGATGTCTCATCTCACTTATTAAAAAGATTAAATATAAAAACAGAATCTGTTTATATAGATTTTTCTTTATGTGATATTAGTGATAACTATTTAAAAATAAGAGATAGTAAATATAATTCATCTCCAGTACCTTCTTTTGTACAAATTCAACTTATTGAAACAACATCAAATATTCCTATCTTTACAAAGATAGTTGCAGAAAACATTAAAAATAGAGCTCTTGCTTTTTCTCATATAATTAAAGATATACCTCTAATTCTTGAGTATTTTCCTGATTTAAAATACTTAATTGCAGATAGTTCTATGCTTAATAGAGAGACTTTTAAAGCAGTTAATAATTTAAATATATTTTTAATTTCAAAATTAAAAACACCGTATAGAAAGCCTTTATTAAAAGAGGAAGAAATTGAACTATATAAAGAATTACCAACTTGCTCTAATGTCTATTATAGATTTATAGATGATATACGTCTAAATGGTGGTAATGTGCGTATGTTATCACTTATAGATAAAAGAAAGAAAAAGGAATATTACCTTAAAAGTATTCAAAGTATAGATAAAGCAAGACGCCAATTTAGGCACTTATGTGAAAAGAGCTATTTAAATACAACTTATAATCTTAGCAATAAAGATAAAGTTTTAGAGGATATGAAAAAAGATCTTCTTGTAAAATCACCTTATTTAAAATTAGATAATATAGATTTAAAAGAAGATAATAATTCATTTAAGATCTTAGGTTATAAAACCATTATAAATAGACGTAAGCTAAATAGAGAAGTGTCTTTAATAGATTCTTTTTTTGATGTTGTTACAACTGATTTTAATGAAGAAAATATAGAAAAGAATATAAATTTATTTTTATCAAAAGGATATTCTTATCGTATTTGGCTTGTGAAGAATATAAAACATATCTTTGTGCCTAGTATCTATATAAAAGATTTTAAATCTATTAATTCATTTATGGCTATTTTAAGTATAAATTACATTATTTTTCATGTTATTAATAAGATTTTACATGATATGGAAGACACTCTTGAGCAAGATGTAGGCAAGACTATTTTTGATAAAAACTATAAACAACTTTTAGACTTTGATTCTTTAACTTTGTTTTTAGATAAAAAAATAATAAATAGAAATATAAAAGAGAAAAACTTAGTAAAGATTTTAGAGTGTTTTTTTGAAACATTATTAAAATATAAAACTAAGAAAAAGTAGATAAAAAAACTGATTGGAAAATCTCCAATCAGTTTTACTCTCAAATAACTAATTAATATTATTTAATTACTTTTGAGCTGGTAATTCTTTAGTTTTTGTTTGCTCTGAAACAGTGTCACCTTTTACGTTGATTTCAACGCGACGATCTTCTGCATAGCACTTGATTAAGTCAGCACGCTTTAGACCAGTACACTTGTCACCTGTTACAGGGTTTGCAATACCGTAGCCAGTTGTTGTAATAGTTTCTGGGCTTACGTTATTTTCAATTAGATTATCTGTAACAGCTTGAGCTCTCTTCTCTGATAGTTTTTGGTTATAAGCTTCATTACCAATTCTATCTGAGTAGCCATTTACTTCAAATTGTAGGTTTTGTAGGTTGCTTTGCTCAACGTCTTTTAACATTGCAACAATAGCTTGTTTACCATCATCTGATAAAACTGCACTATCAAAACCAAATAGAGTATTAGCATCTAAAACATAAGACTTAACTTCTGTTGTTGTCTCTTTGTATAGAGTTGGAGCTGCTTCTTTGTGACCAAAGTGATATTGTAGACCAACATAAGCAAAGCCCATATCAACATCAGCACCTTCTGCAATGCCTTCACCACGGTAAGCATTGAAGTAGTAATCAAGACCTGCTCTTAGACCAACACCATTTTCAAATTGATATTGAGCACCAAAGCCTACTACAGGAGCTAATCTTCTATCCTTTGGAATAGCACCCTCTGCATCTGTAAGTGCATACATAGCACCTGCTTTGAAGAATACATCAGAACCATTTGCATCTAGAGGAATTGCAAAACGAGCTGCAAGTTCAGGACCATAGATCTTATAATCATAGTCTTTACCAGCATGAGTTGCTGATAGACCATCAAATTGATTATAGCCTGCAAATAAGCCTAGATTCTCATTGAAATGTTGTTCAAAGAATAAACCATAACCAACACCAGTGTCGTCAGCATTCTTTACTTCAACACCATCTGTTGCATGACCAAAAGCATAGCCACCACGTACACCAACTGTAGAGCCAGGAACGCCAGCAAAAGCTGTTGTTGCACAAATTGTAGTAGCACATATTAAAGTTAATAATTTAAGCTTCATAATAAGTCCTTTTATTCATTTAATAAGAATTTTTAAAAGAATAATCTTATTATAGTAAAAATAAAAAATTTTGATATATTTTATTTAAAATAATCTCTATTATTTATTATAGACAATTTTTTGCTGCTTCTAGTGCTTTATCATAATTTGGCTCAGAAGTTATCTCTGATACTAGTTCTACGTAAGCTATTTTTCCATCTTTATCAATAACATAAATGCAACGTGTTAGTAAACCACGTAATGCACTATCTTTTATCTCAACGCCATATTTTGAACCAAAATCACTATCATTTCTAAAATCAGATGCTGTAATTACATTTTCAATACCTTCAGTTGTACAGAAACGACCTGAAGCAAAAGGTAAATCTTTTGATACACAAAGAACTTTTACAGAAGATAGAGCTGCTGCTTTTTCATTAAATTTTCTAGCAGATGTTTGACATACAGGAGTATCTAAGCTTGGTACTACTGATAAAATAACAACATTACCTTTTAATTCTGATAATGTGATAGAGTTTAAATCATTTTTACAAAATTCAAAGTCAGGTGCTACATCACCAACATTTAAAGTATTGCTTACTAGATTTACTGCATTGCCTTGAAAGGTAACTTGACTCATTTTTTTGCTCCTTTTTTAATTTAAAATTAGATTTTACACACTATATATCTTTTTTAATGCAGTAAATATAGATATTATGTTTAAAAAAAATCAAATAATAATTTTTATTAATAAAAAAATATCGCTCAAAATGAGCGATATTTATAAGCTTCATAACAATACTTCTATTTATGTCCTTTTATTATATTTAATAAATCATCTGTAGAAATAAGACCTATTTGTGTAGCTTTTATTTCTTTTTGAGAGTTTGTTACTACAATATAAGGTACACCTATAAGTTTGTAATGACTTATCATCTCTTGTACTTTCTTACTATCAGTATTTGTTATATCAAATTTTAAGTGATAGTAATCCTTAGTTTCATTTATGAATTTTTCATCTGTAAATACAGTTTTATCCATAACTTTACAATTAGTACACCAATCACTATAGAAGTCTAAAATAATAGGTTTATCATTATATTTATTTAAAGCATCAATACTTGTTATTTCAACAAATATAGATGGCACTTCATCATTACTTTGCTTTGTATAATTACTAATAATTAAGAAAGTAATAATAAATGCTACACATATACCTGTAGTTCTATGTAGATTCTTAATATCAAAACCTAAAAACTCAAGTGTTATATGTATAAAGTAAGCTAGGACAACAAAAATTAAGATAAATAAAGCTGTTATTTCATAATCTAAAATATGATTTTCTATAATAAAGTAAGCTGCAATTAATAAAGGTATTGCAATAAGCTTTTTGACATATTTTGAGATTTTGCCATTTTTTGGTAAGAATTTTGTACCAAAAATACCAACTAAAAGAAGTGGGAATGACATACCAAGACCAATAGCTAAAAATGCAAGTGCACCTAATGCAATACTACCTGAGTTTAGAACAAATAATAAAGCACCTGCTAAAGGAGCTGATGTACATGGTGTTGAGATGGTAGCTGAAATAGCACCAAATAAGAAAGCTGACACTAAAGAACCTTTAGTTTGCTTTGCTGCCTTTTCTTGGATAAATTGTGTGAATTTAGCTGGTAGCTTAATTTCAAATAAATCGGCACAAGAGAGGGCACATATAACTAAAAGTATAGCTATAGTGAAAGTTACAAGACTATGCTGTAAATAAGCGTTTAAACTTGCTCCTACTATAGAGAATAGTATACCAAAGAACATATATGTTATAGATAAACCAGCACTATAAGATACATTCTTTAATACTATATTTGAAAAGCTACTCTTATTTGAACCTACAATCATAGCAGAGAAAATAGGGAGCATAGGTAGTACACAAGGTGTTAAAGTTAAAGTAATACCTAAAAGAAAACAAAATGCTAAACCTAAAAATATATTATCTTTAAGTGTTCTTTCTACTTTTTCTGCAACTGATATATTGTCACTGTCTGCATAATTTGTAGCTTGTAAATTTTTAACACTTTCTAGAGAATCAATATTATCATTTTTAAGCTTTTCAAGTTTTACATTAATATTTGCAGGAGGATAACAAATACCATTTTCATCACAACCTTGATATTCTATATCTAAATTAGAACCATCAAATGAAGATAATATTGTGATATGTAATGTAACCTCATCAAAGTAAACTTCTTGTTCACCTAAAAGATCTTGATGCAAAATACCACTTTTTAATGGTTCTAAAACAAATTCACCATTATCAATTTTTACTTTAATGGAGTCTTTATAAAAATAAGAACCCTCTTTAGCTTTTAACTTTACATAAATATCATATTTATCTTTAGTTACTTCATAAGAGAAAGGTGTATTATTTTGATCTTGAATATTTTGATTAATAGCAAGGTTATATTTACTATTATCATCATTTATTTGAAGATTATATTTGTCATTATCATCAACTAAAGCATCAGAACTATCATCAGATGAAGTTGCAACTTCTATAGGTTTAGATTCATCTTTTATATCTTTAGCTTCATTTGTAATAACATCTTCTTTAGCTACAAGCTCTTTATTTTCAGCTAAACTTAAATTTAGATTTTGATCATTACTATTAGTTAATTTATAGTCATAATCTTTAGTTTTAAAATCTAAATTGTATTTATTGTTAGTATTAATAAAATCTTGAGTTTCTTTATTTAATTCATTTGTATCTATATTACCTGAACTTAAAGAAAGAAGTTTTGCAATATTTGCATCAATACTATCATTTAATTCTTTTGCACTTTTAAATGTAACACCCTGATCATCAAGACTGTTAATATTATCAAAAGCTTGAGCATTTACTGTGTAAAAGAATACAGAAAATAAAAAGAAAAATTTGTATAAAAAATTCATAAATTTCCTGGATTTTAGTGGTTGTTTAGAGATTAATATTGCATAGACACATAATGTGCTATGGTCTATGCAATATTATATAAGTAGAAACTTTATTGTAGATTAGCTTGATTTAACATTTCTTGATAAAATTTAATAGCAGCCTCATCAGGCTCTTCTAAAGCTTTAGTAAAGATATGCTTAATCTGCTCTAAAACAGTTTTTCTTACAATAAAGACAAGCTTTGACTCTTTATTATCACTAGGCCAATCTTCAAGTTGTGATAGTGGGTATAAGCTACCTTGTACACCATGAACAACAACAGGTTTAGTTTGACCTTTGATATTTAAAATACCTTTAATTCTTAAAATAGAATCACCATATTGACCTTGCACAAGTTCAATTGCAGCAAGTAAAGCTAAAGCTTCAATTGGCTCTTTTACTACAATAGAAAAGCTATCAATATTAGTGTGAGCTATAATCTTTGGCTTTGCAAGTGTCATAGAACTATCTAAAGATACTGGTCTTAATGATGAAGCTATATTTTCTTTTTTATCTACATTAAGCCATTTATCTAAATGACTATGATCTTTACCTAAAGCACTTTTATAAGGTCCTATATCAAGTAGTACTGATGGACTTATTTCACCTTGAACAATAGGGTAAATCTTAGCTGTAGAATTAATTTCTGCACTTACTTCTTTAATAGCCTCAATTTCATCTTCATCAATTAAATCAGTTTTTGAAATTAAGATTAAATCAGCAAGAGCTATTTGTTTTACAGCTTCATATTGATCTTTTAATTGCTCACGTATATAACTGCCATCTAATACAGTAACAGTACCATCATATCTATATACATCTAAAACAGCATCATCTGCATTTAATGTTGATATAACACCAGATGGGTCTGCAAGACCTGTAGTCTCAATTAACACTCTATTAAACTTAGGTATTTTGCCAGATTGTGCTAAAGCTAAATTTTGCATTAAGCTTTCTAAAAGTTCACCTTGTAACTGACAGCAAATACAACCTGAACCTAATAATACAACTGTATCATCTACAGCTTGTACTAGTTCATGATCAAGACCTACATTACCAAATTCATTAATTAAAACTAAAGTATCTTTAAATAAAGGAGAGTTGACCCATTTATTTAGTAAAGTTGTTTTACCACTACCTAAGAATCCTGTAATTATGTTGACTGGAATTCTATTATCAACATTCTCAACAACACTCTCGCTCATTATTTTCTCCTTTTAATAAAAAATCTAAAGCATTTTGCATTGCTTTATGTCTTATATCATCTCTTTCATTAAGTAAGTCGTGATAAGCGTATGCTACCTCAATTAGTTTAGGTGTTACTTTATCACTTTTATGCTTTAAATAAAACTTTATACTTTCATTACTATCAACAACTTTATCATTCATAGCAACAGCCATAAAGATAGGTATATCAAATTGAAAATCTTTATTTAAAATTTCTTCTTGTTTTTGCATACAGTGATATACAAAAGCAAAAGAAGGTCCTCCTAATGCTTTATCTTTATGTTCTTCATAATAAGAATAATAATACTCATAACGAAATTTACTATGAGAATGATTATTTAATTCAAATTCTTTGTATTTATATTCGCTACCATGAGGAGTATATGATTTTGCAAGACCTAGATGATAGGCTGTATATACAATAGCTTTTAGGATATTTCTATTTAAATTTAAAAAATAAGGCCAAATATATGGTTCTAAAAGAGCTATTTTTTCAATTTCAAAGTCTTTTTTATGCAAATAAAAATCAAGACTTATAAGACAACCTAAAGAAAAAGATAACATACTAAATTTCTTTATATGTAACTCTTTTAAAATAAGCTCTAAATCATTTGTATAATCTTCAAAACACTCTATATGGCATTTAGGGCTATCTTTGAAAAAGCGTGTAGAATCACCTTGACCACGTACAAAGGCTATAACTATCTTTATATTTGCATCTTTTAGATTATAGATAAGCTCTTTATATTTATGTAAAACTTCAGCTCGTCCTGGAACTATAACTAAAGTTTTACTTTTATCTTCATTTATAACGTGAGCATAGAGATCTATATTATTAGAACTTATCTTATGCGTAGTTATATTTTTAGCATAATAGTCTTCTATTTCTTGTAAATGTTCTTTAAGAAAAGCCTCATCATGTAAAATCAAACTACTTTCTTCTGAAAATTGTAAGGACATTTGGAACTGCTTTTATTCTTTTTATAATATTAGCTAAATGCAATCTATCTCTTACTGTTACAGTTAGATTGATTACATATGTGTGTTCATCTTTAATATCAGAGTTTATAGCCTCAATTCTAGAACCTGCAACATCTACTGCATTAGATATTTCAGATAAAATACCTTGTCTGTTTTCAAGTTCAATTCTAAGACCTGTTTGGAAGTCTAAATTAGAGGCTACAGCAAGATCCCATTCTACACTTGTAAATTTGCTTGGATCTCTTTTTATATCCCTAATATTAGAGCAGTTTGCATTATGGATAACAAGACCTTTACCTGGAGTGATGTGAGCTATAATTCTATCACCTGGAATTGGTAGACAGCATTGAGCAAAGGTATAAGGAAGACCACGTGTACCAGATATAGGTAAACCTTCTTCTAATAGATGTTGTACATCTGTATCTGTTTGTAGTCTTTTTGCAACTAAAGCTGGGATTAAATTACCAAGGGCAATATCAACAAATAAAGTTGATAGATCTTGAATCTTAAAGTCTTTTAATACACTGTTTAAAAGCTCAGGATCAATTTGATCGATCTTTTTAGTTTTAAGAGCATTTTGTAATAGACGTCTACCTACAAGCTCACATTCTTGAGTACGTAGACCTTTTAGATATTGTCTAATTTTAGAACGAGCTTTTGATGTTACAGCTGATGATAACCAAAGAGCATTTGGTTCTGCACTCTCTGATGTAATAATCTCAACACTTTGACCTGATTCAAGAGGTCTTGTTAGAGGATACATTCTATGATTTACACGTGCACCTACACAATGTTGACCTATATCTGTATGCACAGCATAAGCAAAATCAACAGGGGTTGCACCAACAGGTAGATCGTAAATCTTACCCTCTGGAGTAAATATATAGATAGCATCTGGAAATAAATCTGTTTTTACGCCTTCAATAAAGTCGGTTGTAGAACTAGTGCTTTGTTGAAGATCTATTAGATTTTTAATCCAACGTTGAGCATTCTTTTGTGCTGTAGTTGATGTAGGTTCTGAACCTTTTTCTTTATATGACCAATGTGCAGCTACACCTCGCTCTGACATTTGATCCATAAATTCAGTTCTAATCTGAATTTCAATAGGTACACCATGAGGACCTACAAGAGATGTATGTAAAGATTGATAGCCATTAATTTTAGGAATAGCAATATAGTCTTTAAAGCCATCAGGACGAGGTTTAAAAAGATTATGCATTTGACCTAATACTCTATAGCAAGTATCAACGTCATTTAAGATGACACGAAATGCATATACGTCCATAATATCTCTAAATTGTAAATCTTTATTTACCATTTTTTTATAGATAGAGTAAATTCTCTTTTCTCTACCTAATATTCTTGCAGGAATATGAACTTCAGCAAGACGAGCTTTTATAGACTCTTGAATATTATTTACTATTTCTTTTCTATTATTTCGAGCTTTAATAACAGCTGACTTTAATACTCTATAACGCATAGGGTATAAAGCTGCCATGCCTAATTCTTCAAGTTCAACTTTAATTTCAGAAATACCAAGACGATTTGCAATAGGTGCAAAAACCTCAAGTGTTTCTCTTGCTATGCGTTTTCTCTTATCAGGACGTAAATTACCTATAGTACGCATATTATGAGTTCTATCAGCAAGTTTAATCAAGATAACACGAATATCTTGAATCATTGCTAATATCATCTTACGAAAGTTTTCAGCTTGAGCTTCTCTATAGTCATGAAAGCGAAGTTTATCAAGTTTAGTAACACCATAAACAAGTTCTTTTACAACATTACCAAACTCTCTTTTAACATCATCTTCTGTTAAAAAAGTATCTTCAACAACATCATGTAATAATGCTGCTACAACAGATTCAGTATCAAGTTTCATTTGAGCTAAGATAGAAGCAACAGCAATAGGGTGAATAATATAAGGTTCACCTGATGCTCTTTTTTGACCATCATGAGCTCTATCTGCTAAAACAAAAGCTTTATCTATTTCTGCTATACGAGAAAAAGGAAGGTAAGAGCATACAATATCACGCAAAGGAATGTAGTAGTGATAATTTATAGACTCTGTAGTTTCAGGGGATGGTGCAGGGCACTTATCAACTATATTTTCTGTAGATGTGGAAGTATATTTGTTTAAATTCTGCACCATATATAAACCCCTTATTAATCAAACATTTCTACACCTTCAATAGGCGCAAATTCGTTATCTGATGGTAAAGAAGAATTCTCTCTTATATGATCTTTCTTATCTTGTTTATCAAGAAACTCTTCTGTAATTAAACCATTTTCTATTTCTCTAAGTGCAATTACTGTAGCTTTGTCATTTTCTTCATCAACAAGTGGTTTTGAACCATTAATTGAGATTTGACGAGCACGACGAGCTGCTATGAGTACTAGATCAAAGCGATTTCCAATTTGTGCAACCGCATCTTCCACTGTAACTCTTGCCATGAATTTTTCCTCGATTTTACTGCTGTTTTATATAGACTTTCTCTATACAAAACATCGTAGAGTAAACTTAAAACAATATAAGCATGCGAAAATTAAGTTATTTAGAATAAATATAATATATGAAAAATATATTATTTAACTTAATTATACCATTTATAACTCTAATGTAGATATACAACTATAGATTAAATTTATAATAAAAAACCATAAAAACTATAGGAAAATATTACCAATCATAAGAATATATATGAACATGCAATAATAACATTATATTATACAGCATGTTCATATATTTAAAAATAATTTTCAAATAAGATGCAATTATTCTTCTTTAAAACCATCTAAAAGAGAGTTTATTAAATCACCATGCTTTTCTATTATTTTTTCCTTTTTTTGTCTAGTTGAAAGAATAATAGATCTAAGTTCATTTAAACAAGTATCAAAATCATCATTAATTAAAATATAATCATACTCATCATAATGAGAAATTTCTTTTTTAGCCTTATCCATACGTGAGGCTATAACCTCAGGGCTATCTTGACCACGTCCTACTAAACGAGAATGAAGCTCATCAAGAGATGGAGGTAGAATAAATATTTTAATAGCATCAGGAGATTGCTCTTTAATAATACGAGCTCCTTGCCAATCTATATCAAAAAGAACATCATAGCCATCATCTTGCCATTGCTCTACAATCTCACGAGATGTACCATAATAATTATCAAAAACTTGTGCATATTCATAAAAAGCTTCTTTCTCAATTAAAGCTTTAAATTCATCAGTACTTACAAAATGATAACTCTCACCATTAACTTCGCCTACACGAGGATCACGTGTTGTATGTGATACAGATAAACGCATAGAATCGTCATTATTAAAACGGTTTAAAAGAGATTTAATTAAAGATGATTTGCCAGCACCACTTGGAGCTGATACTATAAATAAAGATCCTCTGCCTTTCATTTTATTCCTCACTTTGCTCTTTTATATCAAAATTTGTTTCATCTAAAGATTCAGCTCCATGGAAATTAGTAAACCAATCTGTTAAAACATTTCTAGTTTCTTCAATTCCTATTTTCTTTAGAGCAGAAAAAGCTATAACAGTGAAATTACCACCAAATTCAGATAGCTCAAATCTGATTTTTTGCACAGCTTCACGTCTTGCATTTAGACCTAGTTTATCTGATTTTGTAAGTAATATAAGAGCTGGAATATTTGCAGCAAGTGACCAATCTATAATTACTCTATCATGATCTTTTAGTGGATGTCTTATATCCATAGTAATAACAATACCACGTAAGGCACGTCTTTTTTGGAGATAATCGCCCATGGATTTTTGCCAATCACGTTTCATAGTAGCAGGCACAGCTGCATAGCCATAACCTGGTAGATCTACTAAAGAGCAACCTTTACATACCTCAAAAAGATTAATAAGACGTGTTCTACCTGGAGTTCTTGATGTTTTAGCAAGTCTTGATTGATCACAAATAGCGTTTAAAGAAGAAGATTTTCCTGAGTTTGATCTACCAGCAAAAGCTATTTCAGCACCTTGATCATCTGGAAGTTTAAATAAATCAGGTGCTGATGTAATAAATTTAGTTTTTCTAAAATCTATTTTTGTTTTATTAGTTGTATCCATTTATATATATCTCATAAATCAATTTATGAGTAATATTTTAGAGTTCACCATTAACTAGATCAAGTATATCATCTGGAGATAATTGAGAATGTTCTTGGAACTCTCTTACAACTGTAAAATCAGTATCATCCATAGCAAGTTCTAAATAGAATACATTACTACCTTGAGTGAAGAATGTAATACGTCTTACTACAGGATTATCTAAAGTCATATTCATATTGATTTGTAACTCATGAGGTAGAGCTAACATCTTAGGTTGACTTTGGGTAATATTGCCATGAAGTTCAGCACTTACTTTACCTGTAAAATTACCAATCATTTGATTCATAAGCTCACCTAGAGAATTTTGCACTTCATCTGAAATGAATGTTGCATTAAAATCGCTAGCTGATAAGCCCATATTGGTCATATAAGCTGAATATAGTTCAAGAGCACTTTCTTTAGGGAAGTTAATTACAACCATACCAGAGAAAGAGCCACTAAAAAGAACAAAAGTACCAACATCAGGACGTAATGTTGTTTTTGATATTCTTTGAACCATTGGAGTATATCTAACTTGATTACCTGTAGCTGTTGTAAGTACAGATGTAACACTATCACAAAGTGAAAGCATAATATCAGCTGAAGTGATTACCTTTTCACCCTTATTATTTTCCATGAATCGCCTCAAAGTTTAATTATTTGTTACTGTAAATAATTACAATAATCAATAAAATAATATGATATTGTTTTTAATCTTTTATTTTTTATATGTTTAGATAACATAAAAGACAAAGAATTTGAAAGAAAACATAGTAAATTAGACATGTTTTTTATTCTTTGTTTATTAAAGTTATAATATAACAATGTTTAGATAAATTTAAAAGTCATTAAAAAATTATTTAAATAATAAAAAAAAGCAAAGATACAATATTGTTAAAGGATACTCTATACAAAAAATAATATATATGTTTAATTTCTATAATGCTTCTAAAATAACTCTTTTAGAAGCATTGTTGTTATTTTTTTATATATTTAAATTTAAGTCTTTAATTTTTCTAGTTAAAGTATTTCTACCCCAACCTAGAAGTTTTGCAGACTCTTGTTTGTGATTGCCTGTATAAGCCATAGCAGCCTCAAGCATTACTTTTTCAAACTCAGGAACAGCTTCAGATAAAATATCAACTTCACCTGCTTTAAGTCTTCCATCAACCCAATTTCTAAGTTGTTCTTGCCATGAAACTTGAGTTTTTGAGGTACCAGATATAGATGTTGCTATCTTTACTTGATTGTTCTTTGCATGTAAAAACTCAGATGGTAGATCTGATAGTTGAATATCACGACCTGTTACCATAATAGTTAAATATTTACATAAGTTTTTAAGTTGACGAACATTACCTGGCCATTGTTGGCGACATAAAAATACTAAAACCTCTGATGTTAGTTTTTTAGGTTCTGTATTGTTTTCAAGAGCACTTTGATTTAAAAAGTGTTTTGCAAGCATTGGTATGTCATTATTTCTATCACGAAGAGGTGGCATATTTATATGTATTACATTTAATCTATAATATAAATCAGATATAAATGAGCCATTTTCAACTAAATCTTCAATTTGTAAAGAAGTTGCAACTAAAACTCTAACATTACATTTAGTTGGTTTATTAGCACCAACAGCAAGGTATTCTTGATCTTGTAAAACTTGTAATAATCTTGTTTGTACCTCAAGAGGCATATCACAAATTTCATTTATAAATAAAGTACCACCATTTGCTCTTGCAATAGCTGATTCATTAAAACTTACATCATCAATCCTACCAAATAACTCTAATGCTATATTATCTTGTGGTATAGATGACATATTGATAGAGATAAAGTTTTCTTTTTGTCTATCTGAGTGATTGTGTAGAGCAAGAGCTACAAGTTCACGACCTGTACCTGTTTCACCATGAATTAAAACAGGAACTTCACTTTTTGATACTCTGCCTATAAATTTAAAAACCTCTTGCATAGCAGGAGATTTTCCAATAATTTCAGCATCACCTATCATAGGGGTATCTGTATTTGGAGTGATCTTTTTTTGCATATTTACTCTATGAACAGCAGCACGTCTAATTAAAGACACAGCTTGCTCAATATCAAAAGGTTTTGGTAAATATTCAAAAGTACCATTTTCATATGAATCAATTGCAGCTGTTAAATCAGAGTGAGCTGTAATAATGATAAATGGAATATTCTCATCTATTTCATGAACTTTTTTTATTAAAGAAAGACCATCTGTACCAGGCATATTTATATCAGAGACAATAACATCAGGACGTTCTGTTTCAAGTGCTTGTAATGCCTGATCTCCAGTCTCAAAAAGGCGATGAGTTATATTATTTACAGTTAGAGTTTTACCAAATACAAATCTGATGCTTGAATCATCGTCAATCACCCAAATCATAGGATTCATTGTATATTCCTCTCTTTTAGGTTTAGAATTTTAATTTCTTTAAAGGTAAGATAATTTTAAATGTGGTATTACCTTTTTCACTTTCACACTCAATGGTACCATTGTGTCTTTCTACTATATTTTGAGCTATAGATAGTCCAAGTCCAGTTCCATTTTGGCGTGATGTAACCATAGGATAAAAAATAGTTTGTTTAATACTCTCAGGAATGCCAGGTCCATTATCTGTTATAGATACAACAATAGATGTTGGATATTTAATTCTATTTATAAGAACACCAGCAGTTGCTCTTGTTACAATTTTAATTGTAGGATGAGATGTATTTGACTCAGTTAAAGCTTGAACAGCATTACTTATAATGTTTAAAAGAGCTTGTTCTATTGCATGCTCATCCATTTCTATTTCAGGTAAGGATGGATCATAATCTTTTTCAAAGCGTATATTATCTAAAGTTTCCATTTGCAAAAGAGATAATACTTTCTCGATAATATAGTGAATATTGCAAGAAACAAGAGGATTAGGTCTTTGAGGTCCTAATAGATTATCAACTAAAGTCTTAAGTCTATCAGTTTGCTCAATAATAACTTTAGTGTATTCTTTTATAGAGACTTCTTTACCAAACTCCATATCAAGGAGTTGAGCCGCACCTCTTATACCACCTAGTGGATTTTTGATTTCATGAGCAAGTGATCTAATTAAATCTCTTGCAGCAATAGATTGTGTTCTTCTTTGTAAATCATCATTCATCTTATTAAAATAATTATTAGATCTTAATTCGATGACTAATCCTTTACTTCTGCCACTATAAGCAGAGATATTCATATCAACACGTACATTGATAAAAGGTTCAAGTTTAATGCAGACATCAGCTGCACTAAAGCTTTGGAAATCTTTTTTTAATGCATTTGTTAGACTATCTATTAACTGTTTTTGATCTTTATCAATAATATCTAATAATTTTAAAGATATTATTTTGGATTTTGACATACAAAAAAGATGCTCTGCCGCATTATTAGCACTAACAATTCTTAATTGAGAATCAGTTACTAATACTGTTGTAGATATGCTTTCAAGGATTAGATTTGCATCATATTGCATGTACAGCCTCAACGTAATAAAAAAAACAGATCAATTTTAGTGCATATTTTAAACGTTAATCTTTAATAATGATCAATATTTTTTCATTTTGTATCTTTTTATAGCTATTGATATATTGTAGTGCGATATTTTCACTATTTTAGTGCGTTTTTATTTTGGTAAAAGCTTAAGATTTAAGGGATATTTATAGTTAAATTATTGATTTATAAAAATTTACTTAATTTTTTTAATAAAAAAAACAGACCATTTTAGGTCTGTTTCTCTTACTACTTAGTAGTACCCCTTATTTTTAATTTACTTGGTACTAAAACATTAAGAGGGAGGGCTCTTTCATCTCTATATTTTTGTACTAGTAAATTAACACCTTCAATACCCATCATTTCAGAATGAATTCTAACTGTTGTTAAAGGTGGGAAAGTAAAACGTGATGTTGGTATATCGTTTATACTAATTAAAGCAATATCTTCTGGAATTTGTAATTTAAATTCATGAATTGCTCTTAAAACACCAATTGCAATTGAGTCTGTTGCTATAAATAAAGCTTTTGGATAATCTTGAGTAGATAACATTTGTACAGCAAGGTTATAACCAGATTGACTTGAAAAATCACCTCTATATATATGCTTTTCAGCAATAACACCTTTTAATGTTGCATATTCAATAAAGGTTTTTTCTCTAATATCTTGAACATTATCAGTATCTTGACCACCAATATAACCAATTTCTTTGTAATCTTGGTCTATAAAAAAATCAACTATTTGTTTACAGATACGAGCTAGATCTATATCTACACAATCAAAATTTGAATCTAAATCAGTATAGTCAATATAACAAGTATTATCTAATAAATGCTTTGGTAATTTAGCAAGTGTTTTATTATCCATACGACCTATAAGTAAAACACCTGTGATTTTTTGTAAGTCAATATCTATTTCTTTGTTATAACAACTATGTAAAGAAATACCTAATTTATCACATTGTGTTTCAATGCCATGGCGTATTGATAAATAATAAGGATCGTTTATTTCCTCTTCTTGAGGATAGTTATATATAGCTAAAAAATGATGATTGCTTTTTTTATTTAAAATGGATTTTTTAGAACTAGAAGTGCAGTATTCAAGTTTTTCTGCAACCTCAAAAATATGTTTTTTAGTTTCTTCTTTTACACTTATAGAAGGATCTTCATTTAGAACACGTGATACTGTTGCTAATGATACTCCAACCTTATTTGCAATATCTTTTAAAGTAGCCATTTAAAATGTACAATCCTTTATACTATCTAGTAGAATTAAATTTCTATGTTAGCAAAAAAAATCTTATATTTCAAATTGTTTTACTAAAATTAGTAAATTAAACATATAGAATAAAAAAAATATAAAAAACAAAGTATTATCATATTTTATATAAAATAATATGTATATATTAATTTAAAATATTAAGTTTATTTATATACATTTGTAAGTAATTTTAGTAAAATTTTACTATGTTTTTTGTATAGTTATAAGAGGTTTATAATGGAAACTATTTCATATGATGATTTTGCAAAACTTGAAATAAGAGTTGGTAAAATTATTGAAGTTAAAAAGCACTTAAATGCTGATAAACTATACATTGTTCAAATTGATGTAGGTGAGAAAACTTTACAAACTGTTACAAGTTTAGTTCCTTACTATACTCAAGAAGAATTAATGGGTAAACAAGTTGTCGTTCTTTGTAATTTAGCAAAAGCAAAAATGAGAGGAGAAACATCTGAATGTATGCTACTTTGTGCAGAAACAGATGATAGCTCTGAAAGTGTTTTATTAACACCAGAACGTATTATGCCAACAGGCACAAGAATTGTTTAAGTTAGTTTGTTTAGTTAGTCTATAAAGTCTTAGTTACTCTTTATTTTTACAAAATAAAGAGTAACTTTTTAATAAAAAATAAGTAAAATTTTACTATATTTTTTTGCGTGTTTTTTCCATATATTTAACATTTATTTTTCTATACAAAAATACTTTTTCTAGATTAGAGATAATAAAAAAAAGCCTAGCTCTTAATTGAACTAGGCTTTTTTGATATTTTCGTTAACGCAAAACTTATAAAGTTATGTTATGGATATATTAAGCTTCAACTTCTTCTTTTTTCTCTGCTTTTAAAACTTCTTGTTGTAGCTTTTGTTTTTTCTCAAAACGTGAGATCCACATCCAAGCAAGAGTTGAGAATACTGCTGTCATAAATACATTGATAAAGAATGCTTCTACTAAATCAACGCCAGCTGGGAATAATGAAGCTGACATACTTACTACGAATATTAATAGAAGAACTGATACCATGAACATACCAAACTTTTGTGAGCCCATACGGAAATCACGTGGTGTGTCATCATGTTTCCAACGGAATACAAAGTAAGCTATCATAATGAAAATTGGAGGTAACATAGCAGTACCAGCTGTTAAGTTAATAGCTTTGTTCATCATTTGTTGTACTGATTCTGAACCAAAACCATTTACAACTAACATAATGAATACAAATAAGAATTGCCACCAAGCTGCACGTACAGGAACACCATGCTCATTTAATTCTGTTGTCTTTTCACCATAAACGCCCTTTGGAATTTCAGAGAAGTGAATCTTAACAGGAGCTGCAGTCCACATCATCATAGAACCAAACATTGCAATAAATAGAACTATACCAACAAAACGACCTATCATGTATTCAGAAATACCAAAGAATCTTGCCATGCCTGTGAAGATTTCAACCATACCACCTGCATATGTTAGATTCTCACGTGGAACAAATACGTTTACTAGTAGTGAGCCTAAAGCATACATACCACCAATTAATAAACCTGCAAAGATAATTACTTTAACAAATTCTTTGTGACCACCTTTAACGTCATTTAGGTAAGCTGCTGCTGTTTCTGCACCACCTGCAGCTTGGAAAATCCAGCACATAATACCTAAAGTAGCCCAGTTAATTGTAGGAGTCATAGACTCAAGAGTAATAGGTTGTTGTGGAACATAATCTGTGCTTAGAGCTGATAGTGCACCAACTACATAGATTGCAAATAAAGCAAAAACACCATAAGCTACAATTTCAGATATTTTACCAAGCCATGAAGCACCTTTTGTTGAAATATGTGTTGCAAAGGCAAATAGAACAATTGAAATTATAGATGTAACTACAGGAGAGAATGTATATTCATAACCTAACATTGCATATGAAGCATAAGCAATAACGTTTGGTAGTAATGATACAAACCAAAATAGATTTACGAACCAATAAAGGAAAGAACCTAAATAAGCAGCCTTAGTGCCTAATGGTTTTTTAATCCAGTCGTAAAGACCTGATTCTGAATTTTTATTGGCTGATACAAATTCTGCAATAATAAAAACAAAAGGAATAAAGTAAATTACAGTTGCAAATAAGAAAATAGGTGCTGAACTTAGACCTAATTCAATGTTGTTATTAACAATGTTACGCACATTGAAAACAGCCGCAAAGGTCATTGATAGTAAGGCAAATTTACCTATAGTACTACGTGCAGTGTGTGCCATAGTTTGCTCCATTTTATTTAATCTAAAAGTGTAAAAAGTTACTTATGTAATTTAAATAAATGTATGAGCCTTATGACTCATACATCTTTAAATTATTTATTTAACATGTAGGTATCTTCAATAGTTACCTTTAAAACTACCTTACGAACCTTACCATCACCTAGAAAACGCATTGCTTCATCATTTTCATAAATCACAACTTGTCCTTTAGAGAAAGTATGTTTTTGACCACTACCCTCTAGGTATTCACGGTCTGTTTCATCTTGATAAGCTTCTTTTACTGTTAAATCTGACTTTTTAGCAACTTCAACAGTTTCCTCACCATCAAGATAATAATGAACATCAAAGTAACGACGTGTAGATGTAAATAGGCCATTATCTTTTTCTGTACCATCGAAAATCATGTATACAAGAGAGTCACCTACAGAGTGCATGACGCCATCTTTAATATTTTGTATATTCTCAATAGCCTCTACACAGCGATTCCATTTTTTACCACTTCTGTATACTACTTTGAATTGATCATAGTCATTTAGTACTATCATTTATCTATGCCTCTCTCTTAATTCTTTTTGAAGTTATGTGCAACCATAGTTTGTGCATTACAACAACCTGTTTGTAAAGGCATTAGAGTTACACCATAGTTAAATTTATTCATGTATACACGATATGAATCTAAAACTTCACTACCCCATGAATTTGAACCTAAACCTGATACAGCTAGATCAAGATTTAATGTAATAAATCCACTTTCTTGTAGTTCACAAATGTGTTGAGCTTCGTGAATATTTTGATTTGTGTAATGCCATGCACTAAAGTTGATATCTTGCCATGGTTTTACTAATAAACCAGTACCATGACGATCTGTTAGAGCCACCCAACGTATGTCTTGTCTATTACCATTATTTTGAGGGAATGGGTAATTTACAAACATTCCATGTACAGTGTTCTTATAGATATCAATAATGTTTGCATACTTGCTATCTTGATAGTTCTCACCTGGACCTCTACCATAGTATTGAACTTCTTCAAAGTTATTATTAATACCTAAATCAAAGCCAATTGTTGGAATCATGTGTGGGAAGTCACCATAACGATCACCACTTAATTCAACATTTACAAAGCCTTTTTCATCAACAGTATAAGTATATGTACAACGTACACCAAAATCATAAACAGGAGGAGCAATTAAGCTTGTTGTTGTAATTACAACTTTACCATCTTGTTTTTCAAGATTAATGGTGCGGAAGTGCTCTTGTAAAATTTGTAAGTGAGCAGGTTGCCACCAGCCTTCATATTCTTGCTTATGATTGTCAATCATAGGCTTGAAGAATTTAATAGTAGGTTCTGATTTAATGTACTCAACATTATCAACAACCCATGATGTTAACTTGCCATTTACTTTTGAGAAGTTTAATGTGAAGTTGTAACCTTCAATTGTATAAGCTAAATCTGACTCTGTTACAAGAAGTTCAGTTGCATTATTGTTTACAAATTCAGCTAGTGCTTGAGTATTATCTTTTAGTTTGTATTGATATACACCAACTTCATGATTTGCATTAGAGAAGATAGTGGCTTTTTCTCTGTATACAGTAAAGTTTATAAATGCTTCACGATCATCAAGTGTTGGTAGTTTTATTTCAATTTCACGTGATGTATTTGCATCTAAATCACAAACTTTGAAGATTTCACATGATAGTGTTTCACCTTCAGCTTTAACTTCAGCTTTAATAGTGAACTCATCTAGGTTATTAAACCATAGTTTATTTGCAACAGTGAACTTATTAGTTGTACCATCAACCTTGTAAATCTTTACAGGAGAAATTACTTGTTTGTATTCAATTAAACCAGAGCTTGGTGTTTGATCAGGCCAAATTAGACCATCCATACAGAAGTTGTAATTATTTGGATAATCACCATAGTCACCACCGTATTTATAGAATACTTTACCATTTTCATCAAATGCTTGAATACCGTGATCGCACCATTCCCAAATAAAGTGACCTTGAATATGATCGTGTTTATAGAATACGTTTTGATATTCAGTTAAGCCACCAGGACCATTACCCATTGCGTGTGCATATTCACAGATGATACGTGGTTTTGCATGAGGATGTTCACCAAAGTAATTCATCATTTGAGCTCTTGAGTACATAGTTGAGATAATATCTACAACCTCAGCATCTCTATCTTCCTCATAGTGAATTAGACGTGTATCATCTAAATCTTTTGCAGCTTTGCACATAGCACGAATGTTGCAACCATAACCTGACTCATTACCTAATGACCAGATAACAATTGAAGGATGGTTCTTTTGAGCGTGTACATGACGTAGGATACGATCAACAAATACATTTTCCCATTCTGGATCGTTTGTAATTCTATTTAACTCACCAACGTTTGCAAAACCATGAGTTTCAACGTCTGTCTCCGCAATAACAAATAGACCATAGATATCACATAGTTCATAAAAACGTGGATCGTTTGGGTAGTGAGATGTACGTACAGAATTGATATTGTGTTGTTTCATTAAAAGAATATCTTGTTTTGCACGCTCCATACCAATAGCACGACCCTTTATATGATCGTTATCGTGACGATTTACACCATGTAGTTTTACATAGTGATTATTGATATAGAATAGACCATCTTTTACTTTAATATCACGGAAACCTACACGTTGTGGAATAACTTCAATAACGTTACCATTTGTATCTTTTAAGGTTAAGAATAGGTTGTATAGATATGGAGTTTCAGCATTCCATTGTTTTGGAGCTTTTACATCAAAGGTAAATGCAACATTTGCATCATCACCTAAAGTAATTTCTTTTTCATCAATTTTTACATCTTTATCAAATAAAACACAATCTAAAGTGTAGCCTTTTTGATTTGCATTTATGCTTTCAAGATCTACTTTGCAAGATAAAGTTGCATCACAATAATTTGCATCAAAATCTGTACGAATTGTAAAGTCTTGTACATGAACATTATTTTTGCCAACTAGGTAAACATCACGGAATATACCTGCTGTCCACCACATATCTTGATCTTCTATATATGTTGAATCAGCCCATTGTGTTACACGTACAGAGATTAGGTTTTCACCAATTTTTGCAAACTTAGTAATATCAAATTCTGCACATAGACGGCTACCTTTACTAAAGCCTACATATTGACCATTTACATAAACTTCAAAGTATGTTTCAACGCCATCAAATTTTAAAATAATTTGTTTATTATTCCAATTTTTACTTAGAGTAAAAGTACGTTGATATGCACCTGTTGGATTATCAGTAGGAACAAAAGGAACATCAATAGGGAAAGGGAAGCCTTCATCTGTATATTGAAGATTGCCATGACCTTCCATTTGCCACATATTTGGAACGGTAATTTCACCCCAAGAATCCATTTTTTGTGAGTAAAACTCTTTTGGAACTAATAATGGATTATTAAAGAAGTTAAAAGACCATTGACCACTTAAAAGCATAAAGTTAGTGCTTAATTCTCTTTGGAATGTTTTTGCACTATTTAAATCGCTATAAGAAAAGAAGTATGCACGAGGTGCCATACGATTTTCATGTAGTTTATGGAAATTTTCCCAATTATTATTCACTTGTATTCCTCCTCACAAGTAGCAATATACTTGTGAAAACTAAATCATATATTTTATATTTTTATTAACTGCTAAAGATTTTAGTAAAATTTTTACTAAAAAAGAATAATTGAAGTTGCGAAATTTTAACCAAGTCACTATATAAAATTATTTTTTTTGAAAATATGTGACTAAGCTCATAAAAAATAAATAACTTATAGAACTTGATAAATATCTATTTTTATTATGGATTAGATAGGGGTTATTTTTATTCTTATTTATATTTTTATATTACTTTTGTAAATAAAATTTTTAAGTAAAAGTATAAAATATTTATAGATAAAATTTTACTTTTGCTTATATTTATTTATACTTTATTTAATTTTTAGTGTATGTTTTTTAGAATTTTATAAGATACTTTTATTTATTTTAGATAAAAAAATGACCTCTATAAAATTTATAAAGGTCATTTATTCATTTTTATAAGATATTGTTGTTTATCAATATATTATTATTCGCCTTTTTTACCACCTGCAGCACGGAATGCTTTAACTCTATCCATTTCAGATAAGAATTTCTTTCTAATACGAATAGATTTAGGTGTAACTTCAACTAGTTCATCTTCATTAATAAACTCTAAAGCTTGTTCTAAAGACATATGTACAGCTGGAGTTAAAATAATATTATCATCAGAACCTGCAGCACGAACGTTAGTTAATTTCTTGGTCTTTAAACAGTTAACAGTTAAGTCATTGCTTCTGTTATGTAAACCAATAATTTGACCTTCGTATACTTCCTCACCTGCGTCTACAAATAATCTGCCACGCTCTTGTAAGAACCATAGTGCATAAGGAACTGATTTGCCTGTATCATTTGAAATTAATACACCATTTACACGCTCACCAATGTTACCACCTACAAATTCATCATAAGAATCGAAAGTGTGATACATGAGACCTGTACCTGATGTTAATGTCATGTATAGAGTTTGGAAGCCAATTAAACCACGAGCTGGAATTCTATAGTCTAAACGAACACGACCCTTACCATCTGGATTCATATTCTTTAATTGACCTTTACGTTTACCAAGCTCTTCCATTACAGCACCTTGATGCTCTTCATTTAGATCAAGGGTTAGAACTTCATAAGGCTCTTGAATTTTTCCATTTTCATCTTTGTGTAAAATAACTTCAGGACGAGATACGCCAAGCTCATAGCCCTCACGTCTCATCTCTTCAATTAATACAGATAGATGTAATTCACCACGACCTGATACTTTAAATCTATCAGGTTCATTTGTATTTTCTACACGTAATGCAACATTGTGTACTAATTCTTGACGTAATCTTTCTTCAATATTACGTGAAGTAATAAATTTACCTTCTTTACCTGCAAATGGAGAAGTATTTACACAGAAGTTCATAGACACAGTTGGCTCATCTACAGATAGAGCAGGTAGTGCCTCTGCATTTTGTGGATTACAGATAGTATCTGAAATCTTAAGCTCACCTAAGCCTGTGATTGCAACAATATCACCTGCTGATGCTTCTTCAACCTCAGTACGTCTTAGACCTAGATAACCTAAAACTTGACCAATTCTGCCTTGTCTTGTTGAACCATCAGCACCAATTACAGTAACAGCCTGATTTGCTTTTACGCTACCACGAGTAATACGACCAACGCCAATAACACCTACATATGAAGTATAGTCAAGTGATGATATTTGCATTTGGAATGGACCTTCAGTATCAGCCTTTGGTGCAGATACTTTCTCTACTATAGTCTCAAATAGAGGTTCCATAGTATCACCATGATTATCAGCATCAAGAGATGCCCAACCACTTAAAGCAGATGCATAAACAATAGGGAAATCTAATTGCTCATCTGTTGCACCTAAGTTATCAAATAAATCAAATACTTGATCAATTACCCAATCTGGTCTTGCACCAGGTCTATCGCATTTATTAATAACAACAATAGGGTTTAAACCTTTTGCAAAAGCTTTTTGTGTTACAAATCTTGTTTGAGGCATAGGACCATCAACTGCATCTACTAAAAGTAGAACACAGTCAACCATAGACATAACACGTTCAACTTCACCACCAAAATCAGCATGTCCTGGAGTATCTACGATATTGATACGATAGTCTTTCCAATTAATAGCTGTATTTTTAGAAAGAATTGTAATGCCACGCTCTTTTTCAATGGCATTTGAGTCCATAACTCTTTCTTGACCTAATTCATTTCTATCTAAAGTACCTGATTGGCGAAGAAGTTTATCTACTAAGGTAGTTTTACCATGATCTACGTGTGCTATGATCGCAATATTGCGGATCTTTTGTACATCCATTTAATTTGCCCTAAAGTATTTCCTTTAAAAATAACATATGACTTTAATTAATTTATGTATTAATTAAAAATAGATGAAGTCATATTTATAAGTGTTATTTATAATATAAAGGTATTTTTGAATTATCGAGTATAATGTATTGATTTTAAAAGCTTTAATAAAAATCAATAACAAAACTTTATCACAGTTCGCAATTATAACATTTTTTTTATGGCAACAAATAAAAATAACTAAAGATAAACTATCTCATCTTTTCCTATTTAATTGAATTTTATTTTCTTTTTTATCATTTTATTTATGGATATTTTTCTTATAAGAGCTATATAAAAAAGAGCTTTTATGATTTTTTTATTTTTTGCACTAAAATGGAAAATTTTGGTTATTATTTAACATACAATTTATAATAACAAGTGAAAAAAAGTTTATTAGAAATGTCTTTTTATTTGATAGATATTTGCTCTATTAATTAAAAATACTATGATAAAATTATTATTTGTTTTATAAAAATTTTATATAAATTTTAAAGCTAAAGGCTACAGGAGTTTTTTTATGTCAGTTACTGATGTATTAGAATTAATTAAAGAAAATGATGTTAAATTTGCAGATCTTCGATTTACTGACACTAAAGGTAAGGAACAGCATGTTTCTATTCCTGCACGCTTAGTTACTGAAGATTTCTTTACAGAAGGCAAGTTATTTGATGGTTCATCAATGAATGGTTGGAAAGGTATTGATAATTCGGATATGCTTTTAAAACCAGATTTAAATACTGTACGTTTAGATCCTTTCTATGCTGATCCTACTATTATTATTCGTTGTGATGTTTTAGAAGCAGATACAATGATAGGTTATGATAGAGATCCAAGATCAATTGCTAAAAGAGCAGAGGAATATTTACGTTCAACAGGTATTGGTGATGAAGTTCTCCTTGGACCTGAGCTAGAATTCTTTATATTTGATGATGTAAAATTTACAACAAGAATGGGTACATGCATGTATCAAGTTGATGACTATGAAGCAGCATGGAACTCAGATAAAACTTATGAAGGTGGTAATAAAGGCCACAGAACAATGGTTAAAGGTGGTTATTTCCCTGTACCTCCTGTTGATCCATCACAAGATATTAGATCAGCTATGTGCTTAACTATGGAAGAAATGGGTCTTTTTGTTGAAGCTCATCACCATGAAGTTGCAACATGTGGTCAAAATGAAATTGCATGTAAGTTTAATACATTAACTAATAAAGCTGATGAAGTTATGATTTACAAATATGTAGCTCATAACGTAGCAAATCAATATGGTAAGACTGTTACCTTTATGCCAAAACCAATTTTTGGTGATAATGGCTCTGGTATGCACTGTAATATGTCAATTTCAAAGGGTGGTAAGAACACTTTTGCAGGTAATATGTATGGTGGTCTATCTCAAGAAGCTCTATGGTTTATTGGCGGTATTATTAAGCATGCAAAAGCTTTAAATGCTTTTACAAATCCATCAACTAACTCATATAAGAGACTAGTTCCTCACTTTGAAGCTCCTGTTATGCTAGCTTATTCTGCATCAAATAGATCTGCATCTATTCGTATTCCTGTTGTTTTAAATCCAAAAACAGCTCGTATTGAGGTAAGATTCCCAGACTGTCTTGCAAACCCATACTTAGCATTTGCTGCATTAACAATGGCAGGTCTTGATGGTATTCAAAATAGAATTAATCCAGGTGATCCTATGGATAAGAACCTATATGATTTACCACCAGAGGAAGCAGCTTCAATTCCAACAGTAGCAGAGTCTTTAGGTGATGCTTTAAATCACTTAGAAGAAGATCATGAATTCTTAATGGAAGGTGGTGTATTCTCAAAAGAAGCTATTGATGCTTATATTGCCCTTAAGAGAGCAGAGGAAGAGAAGGTAAGAACTATACCTCACCCAGCTGAGTTTGAACTATACTATAGCTTATAATTAAATTTTAATTATTTAAGTAAAATAGGGGCATAACTTTTTAGGTTATGCCTTTTTTATAAAGTTTTCAGAGCTTTTATTATCTAAAATTTAACAAGAAAATCTTAAGTTCTTTTAAAATAGAAAAATTTTGTATAATATGAAATTTAAAAGACTTTATTTTAAATTTTAATAAATAATTGAATATATAAAAGGTATATATTGTGCAGGAATTTATAAAGTATTTTATTGTACGAGTAAAAAGAGATGAAATAGGAATTAATGCCGCTTCATTGTCATTTACTTCTATTTTAGCATTAATACCAGCATTAACCATTGCTTTATCAATTTTCACTATGGTTCCTGCTTTTGATTCTATAAAAGAAGAATTAACAAATTTTGTAAAAGCTAATTTTGTTCCTGTTTTCTCTGATGCAGTAGCTAAACATATTGAGTTTTTTGTAGCAAAAGCAGCATCTTTAACTTTAACATCTACACTATTTTTAATAGTTGTATCTTTAATGTTAATTAGAGCTATTGATAAGTCTATAAATAAAATTTGGCGTGGTGGTAAACGTACACTATCTCAAACTTTTGCTATTTATTGGACTTTATTAACAGTAGGACCTTTAGCTCTTGGTGTTTTATTATGGTTAGGTTCTACCTTTGTAGCTCAGACTTTGCAATATAAAGAAATAGCTACATTTACTAAATATATTTTTATTTATTTCCCAATCTTTATTGAGGTTGCTATCTTAACTACTATCTATATGGTAGTACCAGTTACTTCAGTAAAACTTGTAGATGCAACCTTAGGTGCTGTTGTTACCACTATAGCTTTTGAAATAACTAAAAAGGTATTTGCCACATTTATTATAAGCTTTTCAGATTATGAAGCTATCTATGGAACACTTGCAGCTTTGCCTGTCTTTATGATGTGGATTTATATAAATTGGTGGCTTGTTCTTTTAGGTACATTACTTACATCTTTATTACATTCAGCTCGTATTGGTAATCAAGATGAATTACCAGCTTTTATCTCTGTAATTGCAAGTGTAACAGGATCAACATTAGGTTCTGATAGTGCAATAAAAATACAAAAGAAGAAAACCTTAAATATAAAGGTTGATAAATAAGAATAAAAAAAGAGATGCTTAGTTTTTAACTCGCATCTCTTTTTCTTTTTAGATAAATCAAATTATCTCTTTTTTATTTTCATCTAAATTAGTATTGTTAATATTATCTTTTGTTTTCTCTTCTTTATTATCTTCTTTAGATTTAGGAGGTAGAATTTTACTTTTACTTTCATCCTTATTATCTACATCACTACTTGTTTTTTTATCTGTCTCTTTAGTATCTAAAGTTTTATCATCTTTAGCTAAATTTCTATCGCTTTCCTCTTGAAGTTTATCTAAAGCTAAAGATGGACGCATCTCAGAACCTCTTTTTAGAGCTTTAAAGTTATAAATAACATCACTATCATTTATATCTTTTTTAAGCTCTACATTAGTAATACTATCTTTACTTTTTGATGTAAAGTTTATAAGACCATCTATAGTGTTGTTATTAAGAATATACTTTATATTGCCATCAATATTAGATGTAGATGAAATTAAACTTAGCTTATTGTCTATAACACCATTTTCAATATTAGATGTAATAGATAAGTTTTCGCCACCAAAATCATCATCTCTTAAAAGGAAGATAAGATCTTTAGTATTTGAAATACTATAATTATTAAGTTTACCACCATTAATTAAATCAAGACCAAATTTAGATACTAGTATTTGTTTACTGTTTATATCAATTTTTCCAGTAAGATTTTCTTTAAATTTTTTGTAATCATTAGATCTAAGTTCAATATCTAAATTTATTTGCCCTGCAAATAAATTAGGTAGTAAATTAGAGTTAATTTCAGATAAATTAAAATCATCTGCTTTTATAGATAAATAGGCATTACCTTTATTTAAAGAAAAATCACCTGTTATTGCTACACTTGATTTTATAAAGGTTAAATCAGGTATTGATACTGTGATTAAATTATCTGTAAGTGTAGTTAAGACAAAGATTTTTTTTAAGTATAAATCAGAGTATAAAAATGACTTTGCATCAAAGGTAATTAAACCTGCTTTATTACCACTTAGGCTATTATCCTTTATATTTAAATTAGTTAAAGATAAAGAGAAATCTTTAATGGAGACAGGAAGTTTATTTATAAAAGATAAAAATTCAGCATTTATAATATTAATAGCTTGAATATTAAAATTATAATTTTCTGTTTTATCTTTTATATAAGAATAAAGTCTATCATCAAGCTCAATTTTAGTCTTTTCTAAATTTAATTTATATAAATTAAAGGTATTACTATCTTTTTTGTACTCGCCTATAACATCAAAACGACCTAAAGATACTAGACCTTGAGCAGATATTGTATAACTATCATCAATAAAAGATGCTGTAGTTGTTATATTGCGTAAAGTTTCTTTTATATCACTTTTAACAACTTCAGATATACTGCCATCAAAATTAAAAGCAATAGTATCAGTTAAAGATAAGTCATTAATATAACCATCAATATCTGAAATTAAAAGATTTTTCTTTTTATTTTCATAAATAATATTATTTATCTTTATCTTATCTGCTTTTATATGAAAGTTATCTAAAAATGGTGTTCTTTCTTTTAAAATAAGATTAGATATGACAGTATTTTTTAATACAACATTATGTGTGTCTATGTCATATTCTAAATTACAAAGAACACTACCACCACTTATTCTTGCATTTACATCATCAAAGAATAATTTATTGTCAGAACTCTTATAGTTAAAGCTTATACTTTTAAATTTCTCATTAAATAAAGATCCATCTTCAAAGTGAGCTTGAGCTGATGCTATAGATAAAATATCTTTATAAGTAACGTTATAAAGATTTAAATTAGCTTTTTCTACTTTAAGATTATCTTCATCTATTTGAATTTCATCAATTCTTATTCTATTTGCTTTAAAACTATTAAAATCTTTTTGTGTGGTTATTAAATTTGTTAATTCCTTTAAGTTATAACTTGGATTTTTTAAATATAGATATTCAAAATTTAAATCTTTATCAAAGATAAATTTAATTAGATCTAACTCTAAATAAATTTCACCTATTTTTTCATTTTCAATTTTAAAATCTTGAATACGTAAAGTTCCAGGATAAAGAGGAGAGAACTCCACTTTATTTAAAGATACTTCTTTATTAATCTTACTTTGAATTAGGTTTGCAAGTGGTTCTTTTATGGTATTACCATTTAAAAATATAAAACCTGCAAAGATAATTAAAGTAAACAAAGAGCCTATAATTAGTAAAAAGTTATATAAAAGAGTTGCTGTTTTACTTCTTTTTTTTATAACTTGTCTTCTAAAAGCCATATACTATGAACTACCTTTATTGACACTATTTATGTATTGAGGAAACCATCTTCTTAAGAATTTATCACTAAGATCTTCATCCTTTATAATGGAAAGAGCACTGTTTCTTGCACTTTCAAGAAGCTTATTATCTCTATTTACATCAGCTACTCTAAAGTTTGTAAAACCAGCTTGTTGTTCACCAAAGATTTCACCAGGACCTCTTAATTCTAAATCTTTAATAGCAATTTCAAAACCATTATTACTATTTTTCATAGTAGAAAGTCTTTGTATAGCTGTTTCTGTTAAGTTATTGTTTTTATAGGTTAAAATACAAAATGAAGCAACAGAACCACGACCTACACGACCTCTTAATTGATGTAATTGTGCAAGACCTAAACGATGAGCATTTTCTATAATCATTAAGCTTGCATTAGGTACATCAACACCAACCTCAATAACAGTAGTGGCTACTAAAACCTGTATCTTATTTGCAAGAAAATCTTGCATAATGGATCTCTTTTGTACATTATTCATTTGACCATGTAACATAGCAACTTTTATATCTGGCATTTGTTGCATTAATAGGTCAAACATAGTTTGTACATCAATTAAATCTTCATCTTCGCCTTTTTCAATTAAAGGACATACCCAATAAGCTTGTGCTCCTTCTTTACACTTTGCTCTAACTCTAGCAATAATTTCATCTCGTCTATCATCACTTATAGTAGCTGTTTGTATAGGTGTTCTATTTTGAGGTAGTTCATCTATAGTTGATACATTCATATCTGCATATAAAGCAAGTTGTAATGTTCTTGGAATAGGGGTAGCTGTCATAGATAATTGATGCATAGCAACATTATTACGAGACTTATTAAATAAGGCTTTTCTTTGATCAATACCAAATCTATGTTGTTCATCAATAATAGCTAAAGCTAAATCATAATACTCAATATCACTTTGAAATACACTATGTGTACCTACGATAATATTAGCTCTACCATTTTTAATCATATCCATAGTGTTATTTCTTTCAGTTTTAGATTGACCTGAGTATAAAATAACAGTATTAACTCCAAGAGGAGCTAGCATTGATTGGAATTTATAATGATGTTGTAGTGCAAGAAGTTCTGTAGGTGCCATAAGTACTGTTTGCTTACGATTTGCATATACTTGTAAAGCTGCCATCATAGCTATTAATGTTTTACCAGAACCTACATCACCATGTACAAGTCTTTGCATGCCTTTGCTCTTTTGTAAATCAAGACATATCTCTTTAAAAACACGCAGTTGTGCATTAGTTGGTTTAAATGGTAGATTTTGCAAAAACATTTGTTGTATACCATCATTATAACGAAGAGCATATGAATCTTTAGTAGAAACAAATGAAGAGTATTTTAATAATGATATTTGATATGCAATTAATTCCTCAAAACATAATCTTTTAAAACAATTTTCCTTCTCAATAATCATATTTTCATGATCATCATAAGGTTTAGGGTTATGACATTGCTTTATAGCATCAACTAAAGTTAAGTGATATGGATTTAAATCATCACTTAAAATTTCCTCTAAAGGATTATTATCAAGAAGTTTTAAAGACTCATTCTCAATTTTACGCATCATGCTTTGAGGTAATTTATCTGTTAAGTGATAAATAGGGCTTAAATGATCTTCAAGCTTAATTTCCTCATCACGGGCTAAAAATAAAACCTCAGGATGAGATAATTCAAAAGTTTTTGAATACTCATTAAATCTTGAATTACCAAAAAGTAATAAATCCTTACCCTTTGTAAAGTTTTGAGAAAATGATAAATAGGTATTAAAGAAAGTTACATTAGTTACGCCTGTATCATCTTCAATTGTAACTTGTAAAATATTTCTTTTAGGTCCTACAAATTTACATGAGACTACTTGTGCCTTGACTAAAATTCCTTTTTTTTCACTTTGTATATCTTTTATCTTAGTTAAGATAGTTTTATCTTCATATCTATAAGGTATGTTAAAAAATAAATCAAAAATACTTTTTAATCCTAATTTTTCAGATAGTTTAGAGTAGTACTTAGGTCCCACACCATCTAAATCAGATATGAGTTTGTTTTGATAATCGCTATCAGTATTAGACATCTAAGTTGCCTCATTTTGTTATTGTTAAAATTAAAGCATGTAAATACAAGCTATTTGTCTTTATAGAGATAAATCACCTATAGGCTATATAGGTGATTAAAATACATTGCAATCAAAGTTTTTATAATGTCACGATAAAATTATAATAATTGCTTAATAATTAATGATGCTCTAAATCTCTTTACTCTATTTAGTACTTTTTTTACATTCTCAGGATATTGATCTTCTGTCTCTATTTCTTGAAAGTGATTTATATCAAGAGCATTTTTTAAGATAAATTGCTTCTCGTGACTAAATTTTTCTTGCATTAATTGGTTTGGATCATATATAAATAATCCATTTTCTAAATCAAGAGCCCATGCTCTTGGATTTAAATTATTACCTGTTACTATAGCATAATTTCTATCAATAAAAATGCCTTTTAAATGGTAAGAGTTAAAACCATCTTGCCACACTTTAACCTTTAATTTCTTTTTATCAATATATGTTTGATTTGTTTTAACAAAATCACGTAGATTTTGTTCATATATATAAGGTATTACACCTATAGGTGAAAATTCTTCATCTTCATGAATAAAAAAGTCATTTGCAACTTTATCACCTACGACAAGAGTAACTTTAACTCCTTTTTTTAAGGCTTGCTCTATAGCATTTCTAATCATCTTTGGAGGATTAAAATAAGGCGTACAAATAAATAATTCTTGCTTAGCTGAACATAAAGCCCATAAAATTGCTTTATTTAAATTATTATTACGTTTGCCAAGTCCTGCTATAGGTGTTATGCCTATTTCATCATTTTTTATCTTCTTATCTTTAAATTCATATTGAGATAAAGTTAGATGACGTCTTAATTGTTTAATCTCATCCTTTATATCTTTAGCAGGTTTAACTTTACCTTGTGAGAAGTCTTGTACTGCAAAGTTTATATGGAATGACTTATTTGCATAATTACAAAAGGTATTAGCTAAATCTTTTGAGATAATCTCATGATATCTATCTAATCTATACTTATTATTTCTTGCAAGATAAGTGTCATTAATACTTGCACCTGTATATAAAACAGTATCATCAAAAACCATACCTTTAGTATGTAATACACCGAAGATTTCGCGTTTTTTTACAGGTACACCATATATACAAGGTGGATGAGAACAGTCTTTGGCTTTCTCATAATATAAAGCACTATTTCCTAAAGATACACCTTTACCTATAAGACCTCTTTGAGCACGATGAAAGTCTACATATATCCAAATATTTAATCTAGGATTTTTATTAGCAGCTTCATATAAAGCATCTAAAATTTCACGACCTGCATCATCATCTTGTAGATATAGAACAGTCATTAAAATACGCTCTTTAGCATTTTTAATTAGTTCTAAAAGTCTATTATGAAAATGCTCTGGATTTTCTAAAATATTATAATCACTTGCTTTTACAGCTAGTTTAGGTAGCTGTTGTAATCTTGTTTGACTATAAAATGAATTTGGTAAAGATTTTTTAAAAAGAAACATAATTTGTACAAAAAATAATTTAGTTAACCTGAATTATATCATTATCAAAACATTAAAACACAAGTAAGTTATAAGAACTTACTTGTGCTTTTATTATAAGATTAAATACTTTCAGTAGCCTTAGTTAGCCATGAAATTTCAAGATCACTTAAAGTAGTTCCTGCAGTTTTTATTAAAGTTAATACTCTTTGATGATAGTTATTTAACCATTCACGTTCTTTTGAAGTTAGCATTTCTCTTATAATAAGTCTTGTATCAAAAGGAACTAAGGTTAAAGGTGAAAAACATAACATATGTGAAAAGTTTGCTATATTACATTCTTCAACAACTACCAAGTTTTCAAGTCTAATACCATAGTCATTATCTTTATAAAAACCAGGCTCAATTGAAACTACCATGCCCTCTTCAAGAGGTATAGTACTTTGTTTTGCTGATATAACTTGAGGACCTTCATGTACATTTAAAACATGACCTACACCATGACCTGTACCATGATCATAATCAAGACCTAAGTCCCAAAGTGGACGTCTTGCTATAGCATCTAGTTGTAGACCTGATGTGCCCCTTGGAAAAATCGTAGTAGTAAGAGCAATATGACATTTAAGAACAGTTGTGTACATCTGTTTTATTTCAGCAGGTACATCAAAACCTACTTTAATTGTTCTTGTTATATCTGTAGTGCCTTCAATATAGTGAGCACCTGAGTCAATTAAGTAGATAGGATCATATCCTAAAACTCTTGGTGTTGCTACATCTTCATGATTATAGTGGCACATAGCAGCATTAGGACCTAAAGCTGATATAGTATCAAAAGAGCTTTCTAAATAATCACCCTCAACACGTCTATAACTTTCTGCATGTTGTGCAAGTACTCTTTCATCTATATCAGATACTTTTCTTTGTAGTGTTTCTTTATCTTGTATATTGTCAAGATCGGTTAAATTATCAAGCCAAGCTAAGAATCTACACATAGCTACACCATCTTTTATATGGGCTTTGTGTTCGCCTGCTATCTCAATATTATTTTTACAAGCTTGAGGGAGGGCACATAAATCAAGACCTGTAATTATATTAGCACTACCTTTTGCAAGTACACCCATAATATGAGCATTAGTTGAGCTTGGATCTAAGTAAACTGTAGCTTTTGATATAGATAGTCTTTCTAAAACTTCATCAAACTTACTTTCATCAAAAATATTAATATGACCAAAGTGAGCATCTAAGTCGCCTACAATTTCCTCATCAATATGATCTTCATCTACATACCATTCTAAGGTTTCATTTGCATAGGCTACTAATTTACAATTAATAACAGGTAATGATTTTTTATCGCTACCTCTTATATTTAAAAGCCAACAAATTCTTTCAGGTTGTAAGATGATAGTAGCATCAATACCTTTTTCTCTTAGTTTTGAAGCAAGATTTTCTCTCTTCTTAAGACTAGGCATGCCATTGTATTCATCTGGATAAATGGTAACTTTTGATGGATTGCTCTTTGGTCTATTTTGCCAAATTAAATCAACTAAATTACCATTTAAACGTGACATCTCTATGCTTTCATTTAATAGTTCTTCTTCAAAATCATTAAATGTTTTGTAATTTATACAATTAGTATCTGTACCTACAACAGCACCTTTATCTAAGAAGTGTTTTAAATAATCAATTAAAGTTACTTCTTTAAAGTTAAAAGTATCATATAAATCTAGTTCAACTTGTTCTTTTACTTGAACTTTATATCTACCATCAACAAAAACTGCTGCATGATTTTTTATTTCAATTTCACTTTCTGATATGCGGTTTTTAATAGCACTAGTTTCTTTCTTTAAATTAGGGCTATTTGGATTTATAACACAGACATATCCAGCTGAACCTGTAAAGCCTGTAAGGTATGCTATTCTTTGGCAATCATCTGTTAAGTTAGATGAAAGATATTCATCATCATGGCATAAGATAAAAGCATCTAAATTTTTATCTTCCATAACTTCAAGTAGGGCTTGAAGCTTTTCTGTATAAATTTCTATTTGATCTGTCATAATTAATATTTTCAAAACTACAATAATTTATTAATATTATCATATTATAAAAAGTAAAGATGAGTTTAATGTAATTAAAAGGGCTTTAATATGCAAGATTTAAATAATAATCCTCTTTTAAAAATAACAGGATTACCTGAGTTTAGCACTGTAAAAGTAGAACATGTAAAAGAAGCTGTTGAATTAGCTATTGAACAATGTAAAAAGACAATTATTTCATGTACTGAAAAATATATGGAAAATCCTACATGGGATAATGTTCTTGCACCTATTGAAGAGGTTGATGATAAATTTTCTAAAATATGGTCTGTAGTTTCTCATTTAAATAGTGTGAATAATACTAAGGAATTTCGTGAAGCTCATGACTCTTGTCTACCATTAATAGCTCAATATTCAACATGGGCAGGACAATATAAACCTTTATTTGATGTCTTAACTAAAATAAGAAAATCAGATGCTTATCAGTTATTAACAAAGGCTCAAAGAAAATCTATTGAAAAGAACTTACTTGATTTTAAATTAACAGGTATTGATTTACCTAAAAAAGAACAAGAAAGATTTTTAGAAATTTCAGAACGCTTATCTCAATTATGTTCTGATTTTTCAAATAATGTTTTAGATGCAACTCACGCATTTACAAAACATATAACTGATGAGGAATTAGTATTAGGTATTCCTCAAGGTGTTAAAAACTTAGCAAAAGAAGAAGCTAAGAAAAAAGGTTTAGATGGTTATGTATTTACTTTAGATTACCCATCTTATGTACCTTTAATGACTTATGCTGATAATCGTGAGTTACGCCATGAAATGTATGTAGCTTATAACACACGTGCATCAGATATAGGTCCTAATGCCAATAAATTTGATAATCTACCAAAGATTAATGAAATTCTATCTTTACGCCATGAAATGGCTAAAATCTTAGGTTATGAAACATATGCTCATTTATCTTTAGCAACTAAGATGGCTCAAGATCCTAAAGAAGTTGTAGATTTCTTATATGATTTAGTTGATAAATCAAAAGAGCAAGGTAAAGAAGAAATTAAGACTTTAGAGGAGTATGCAAAAGCTCAAGGTTTAGATAAGCTTGAACCTTGGGATGTAGGTTATTACAGTGAAAAGCTTTGCCAAGAGCAATATGCATATAATGCAGAAGAATTGAGACCTTATTTTCCTGTAGATAAGGTTATATCAGGTTTATTTGAATGTGCTCATAGAGTTTTTTCAATTTCATTTAGACCAAGACTTGGTGTTGATGTTTGGAATGAAAATGTAAAATGCTATGATATTTATGATGAATTTGGTAGCAAGATTGGTACATTCTTCTTAGATTTATATGCACGTGAGGGTAAGAGATCAGGTGCTTGGATGGATGAATGTCAAAGTAGAAGATATAGACAAGATGGTGCATTACAATTACCTGTAGCATATCTAGTTTGTAACTTTACACGACCTGTAAATAATAAACCATCTCAATTAACTCATGATGAAGTTGTAACTTTATTCCATGAATTTGGTCATGGCTTAAATCAATTATTAACAAGAATTGATATTGCTGATGTATCAGGTATTAATGGTGTGCCTTGGGATGCTGTGGAACTTCCATCTCAATTTAATGAAAACTTTGCATGGCAAGAGGAAGTATTAAAGTTCTTATCATGTCATGTAGATACACAAGAAAGTTTACCAAAAGAGAAGTTAGATGCTCTAATTAGAGCTAAGAATTTCCAATCAGCAATGGCTATGTTACGTCAATTAGAATTTGCTATTTTTGACTTTAGAGCTCATCTTGAATACAAAGATGATGGTGTATCTCGTGTTTATAGCTTATTAAATGAAGTAAAAGAGCAAGTATCTGTTGTACCAAAGTTTGAAGACTCTAAATTCCCAAATAGCTTTACTCATATCTTTGCAGGTGGCTATGCTGCAGGCTATTATAGCTATAAATGGGCTGAAGTATTAGCAGCTGATGCCTTTGCTAAATTTGAAGAAGAGGGTATCTTTAATAAAGAGGTTGGTGCTAGATTTAGAGATTATATTTTAGCAACTGGTGGTTCAGAAGATCCTATGACTGTCTTTATGGCATTTAGAGGTAGAAAACCAAAAACAGATTTCTTATTAAAACAAAGTGGCATTTCTTTTAAGAAATAATAATAAAAATAAGAAAAAGTATTAAATTCTTAAAAATGCACACATTATGTTGTGCATTTTTATTGTTATAATAAATAGGAGATTTTTTTAAGAGGCTAGTATGCTATTACACGATTTGATTCCTTTACCAAGACTTCTACTAAATAGAAGTAGTCGAGGTAATTATCATATATGTACATATAAGAATGCTTGGGACAAAGAAAAACGCCGTTCTAAGAGAATAGCATGTAATAGTATTGGCACAATTTTAGGTGGTGGTAAAGAAGGTCCTATTAAGTGGAATAAAAAATTCTTAGCTAAATATCCTATATTAGAAAATCTAGCTTGTTATAGACGTGGTCGTGATATTGAATATATCTATAGAACACAACAAAAAGAAGAAGTTGTAACCTCAATAAGTGATTTATTTGATAATTTTGATAAAAATATTGAATTTCAAAAGACTTATAATGAAGCTTTAAAAGGTAGTTCTGTAAATAGTGGTATGCTCATTATTAATGGTAATAATTCAGATCCTGATTTTGATACTTTTGCCACAATACAAAGTGAAAATGCTCGTAAGAGAAGAACTACTAAAGCTAAAAAGCCAAGAGGTCCACGTTTACCAAAAGAACTACAAAAAGCTAAAGAAGATATTGTAAGAGCAGTAGAAGAGGGTACATCCTTTGAAGATATAGATTTTGAAGAAAGTAATGATGAGATCATATCTATTACAGCTCATGCAAAACGTGTAGCACGTGAGATTCATAAAGAGGCTGAGAGGGCTAAAGAAATAGCAAGTACTCAAAGAAAAAGAGGTAGAAAGCCAAAGAATGTTGTAGTGACTGTTGAAGTTCCTGATAATACTAAGAAAGTTACAAGAACAAGAACTTCAAAGAAAAATACCTCTTAATAAAGGGTACTAAACATAATAATTAAAGATGGTTTAAAAGATTAGTAAAAATAAGTGTCTTTATTTATCACTTTTTATCTTTGATGCCATCTTATGTATAGTCCTTAAAACATCATTTATAGTTACATTTTTTACTAAATTAGTCTCATCATATAAAAGAACATTTTCTTTACCTACATTATAAGATTCAGCATTATTTAAAGAGAGATTTTCATTATGCTTTATCAGATATTTATCATCTTTAAATATTATAGATTCAAGTTTATTTACAATATGTTTTTTATCTTTCATAAAAATCTTGCTTTAAATTATTAATGACCTATCTTTAATTTATTCTACTATTTTTTTATTAAAAAATAAGCTAATCTTTTTTAAGACTAGCTTATATTCAAATTGCTTAAATTTTAACTTTCTTTTTTAGGTCTATTTACAATAGGAACAATTAAGGAAATTAAAGCTGATAAGACAATAAGAGCTATAACAAGTTCCATTGATGCAAATAAGCCATGAGTATCACCAACTTTACCAATTAATGGTGCAATTAAACCACCAAATGATATACCAAGACCTATAGTAATACCTGTTGCCATACCAACATGAAGAGGTAGTAGTTTTTGACCTATTACCACAATTGGTGACATAGCAGCATAATAGAATAAAGATAGTAATATTAAGAATATCACTGCTACATAGATATTATTAGTTAAAAGGAAAAGTATACCAAAAGGTACTGTAATAAATGAGGTTACACGTACTAATTGAGTAAAACCAAATTTGTCAGCTAAAGGTCCACCAAATAAAGTAGCAACAGCACCACATAAAGATACAACTGTTACTGTAAGAGTTGAAAGTGAATCTTGTAATCCTAAGTTCTTAATAAAGTAAAGAGGTAGGAATGCAACTAATGAAAACATAGCAGCCGATCTTGCAAATACAAGTAAAAGTAAGAGGAATGTTCCAAAATAATTATCTTTTGCATTACCCTCAACTTTGCTTCTCTTTCTCTTCATCTCATCTTTCTTTGAATATACTTTAAACTTTCTATTATAAGAGAAGAAAATACAAGCCATGATAGCTGCAGGAACTATAAGTAATAAAGTAGCTTTAAGACCAAAAATAGCATAGCCTGCAGTAAAGTATAGAGGTCCTAGTGCATAACCTATATTTCCACCTACAGAGAAAATAGACATACCCTTACCAACTTTCTTACCTGCAAATATATGAGCAAGTTTACCACCTGATGGATGGAAAATAGCAACACCAATACCAGATATAGCTACACATAAAATCATAATAGACATATCTTCAACAAAACCAAGGAACATAAGACCTATAGCTGCAGTTAGCATACCTATAGTCATAATATAAGGTCTTGGTTTTTTATCTGATAAGTAGCCTGCAATAGGTTGAGCTATGGCATTAACAATAGTCATAGCCATAATTAAAAAAGCTATATCAGCATAGCTTTTTAAAATGTTTTCCTGATACATAAAAGTTAAGATTGCAGGTATAGCACCCTGACAGAGATCATCTGCCATATGCCCAAACATAATAAGATAGTTTTCTTTATAAGATTGTTTATTTTCCATTTTTCAAAGCCGTAAAAAAGAATATAGGATAATTTTTTGTGAAATTATCCTATATTTAATGAACTTAAAAAGACTTTATGCTATTTTTTTCTAACATTGCTCTTTTTTGGTGATGGAAGAGGAATGCCAGGAAGTCCTACTGTAGGAGCTGCAATAATAGATCTTGTTGGCTTGTTTATATCAACAATTTTAACTGTAATAATGTCAGATAATCTTAAAGCTACCTTACCATCTACTAAAACCTCACCTGTTAAGTTTTTAAACTCAACAATATCAAAGCTATCAGTAAACATAGAAGCTGGCATAAATACAGTAGCACCATTTTGAAGTAAGGTTACACGCATACCATTTTTAGAAATATCTAAAATTTCAGCTTCAAATACCTTACCTTCTTTAAAATCTTTTTCTAAATAATCTACATATAACCAATCTTTAACATCACGTTCTGCAATTCTATTTGAACGTCTTGCAGTATTCATAATGTTTAAAGTCTCATCATTAGGCATACGAGGATGTTCTTTTGCACAGATTAATGATTTTATTAATCTATGATTTATCATATCACCATATTTTCTAATAGGTGATGTCCATGTAGCATAGAAATTAAGACCTAAAGCATAGTGTGGTGCTGGAGTTATGCTAATTTGAGAATATTCTTGAAGACGTCTAATTCTGCAATCTAAATAGCCTGATTCTTGAGCTACAGCAAAACGTCTTACCTCATTAAAGCCTTCTATAGTTGCAATACTCTCTTCAGTTGCTTTATCAAAACCTTCTCTCTTTAAGAGATCTAAGATTTCATCTTTGCAACCTAAATCAAATCCTAAGTGTGTATTGAAAATACCACAATTTAATTTAGAGGCTAAGATTTCACCTGCAACTATGTTAGCACTAATCATTGATTCTTCAACAATTCTATTACCTATACGTCTATAGTTTACTTCAATAGACTCAAGGGCACCATTTTCATCTAATATAAATTCATAATCAGGGCGATCTTTAAAAGGTGCACTGTATTTACATCTATAACTATCACGAGCTAAAGCAAATTCTTTTAATATCTTTAATTGATTTTGAATTACATCATCATAATTTGCTTCATTTTTATTAGTTTCAAGGAAGTCTGATACATCATTATAAATTAATTTTTTATATGATTTTATATTAGCTAAGCAGAACTCCGCATCTTGAGCTATAACAGTACCATCTTGTAATACCTTGATTTTAGCTACTAATGATGGTCTTATTTCATTTTCTTTTAATGAACAAAGATCGTCTGATAGCTCACGAGGTAACATAGGTATATCACGACCTGGTAGATAAATTGAAAATGAGCGAATTGAAGCTTCTTTATCTAAAGATGAATTTTCATCAATATAACCAGTAGGATCTGCAATAGCTACATATAAAGTAAAACCATCATCAGTTTTTTCTATATAAAGAGCATCATCCATATCCTTAGTCTTTTGACTATCAATAGTTACAAAAGGCTTATCTGTCATATCAACACGTTCAAGATCTGACTCTAAAAAGACAAAAGGATCTTTTTGTGATGGAGGCTCTAATGGCAGATCTAATCTTCTTAAAGACACAGTCCAAGGTATCTTAGGATCGTTTGCATCTGTTATATATTCAATAATAGAAGCTTTAAAATTATTATCATTTAAAGCATGTTTTGATAAATTACAAATAACAAAATCACCTTGTTTTAATTTTTGAGATTTATCTTTTCTATTATCATTAGCACTAATAAGATTTTTAATAGTAGGACTATCTGCAATCACATTAATATTACCTTGATTAATGCTTATACGGGCAACAAATCTCTTTAATGAGCTTTCAATTAATTTTTCAGGTACAGCTTGTTTTTTACCATCTTTACCATCTTCAATAACAGCACTAATTCTGTCACCATGCAAAACTTTTTTCATGTTTTGTGGTGCAATAAAAATAGATTCACGTCTGTCAGTTAGTTCAAGAAAGCCAAAGCCTCTATCTGAGGCCTTTACAATACCCTCTTTTTTTACTTTTGCACTATCAAAGTCCTGTTTTAATTGTTGTAGAGCAGGATTATCAAATAACATTTATTTTTTTACTCCAAATTTTTGTAATCTTAAAGATCAAGAGGTTTTCTGTAAATTGACATAGCACAAATATCGTGATTTTGTTTAGCATTACCTTTAAACTTCATCAAATCTGAATGAATTTCATAAAGAATATCAGCAGGGTCTTTTTGATAACAATTTACAAGATAGCTTTCAATTCTCTTACAGCCATATTTTTCATTTTGACTATTAGCTGTTGATATAAGTCCATTTGAAAGAAATACAACACTTTCTTGATAATTTAATTTACCTTTAAATAAGTTGTAATTAGTATTAATATCTTCACCTAAGCAGGCATCTTTAGTTTCAATTAAGCGACTTAGTTTACCATCACTTATACAGTAAGGGTCTAAACCACCTGCACATGTAGCTAAATAATTACCTGTTTTTTCATTAACAATTAGGGTAAATGCTGTAACTTTTGCATTGTACTCTTTTTCATTAACTAAATATTTATTTAAGATACTATAGACACTTGAAAGTGAAATACCTTGCCATAAATGTGTTCTAATTAAGTTTATGCAATTTGGCATAACTATAATAGGGCTAGTATCTTTTTCTGATTCTATTTGACCTATAGTAAAGGCTAGATTTTCATCATCTATGCGCATCATATCATAAAATGTTTTTACTATTGTCTTTGTAGGAACAATATAACCTGATATATCAAAGAATTTTGATTTTGGCATAGAACCTTGAGTTGGAAGTGAATCCTTAAGAACACTTTGACTAAACTCAATCTTAGTATTTTTGATTGTGTCATGAGTTACGTCATTTATAAGTAATTTACTTCTCTCATTCATAGCATTATAGATATCTATGATACATTTATTTAAAGGTCTTAATAAATCCTTATTTATTAAAGATGAGAATATTTCATTAGTTTTTTCCTCATCAAAGAGTTTTATATCTTTTAATTTATTTAATTGTTCTACATCTTTTAGAACATTATCATAAATATCTTTTTCTATACGTGCAAATTGAGTATATAAAATAGCAATAAATATAAGGAAAATACTAAAAGGTATTAAGCTTAAAGTTATAAGTTCTTGTAAGCTTAGATTAATATTTTCATTTAAAAGACTTTTATTACAAAAAGATAAAACAATATAGTCATCAATTTGCTCGTTAGATGATACTAAAAGATAGTTATCATTAGATGAACTATTTGTTATTTCAAATATATTAGGATTATTTAAAATATCATCTTTTTTATTAGTTAAATCTATATTTTCAAAAATATTATTTGAAGAGTATAAAACCTTTAAGTTCTTTTTATCTAATAAAGCTATTTTATAAGGTAGATTATTATATTGCTTAACTAAGGTATCAATAATAGTATCTGTAGATAATGTTTTATTAAACTCATTATAAACATCAGTAATGTTTTTAATAAAAACAAATTTATAATTATTTAAAGCTTTAAAAACAAAAGCTACATGATATTTATTTTGATCTTTTAATTTTAAAGTATAAAAGTTTTTAGCAAGCTCACTATTAAAGAAAGTATCTTTTTTAATACTTTTTGAAAGGCTATTATCTACAATAGCATTCATAATATCTTTATCTAAAGTTTCAAGAATAACATCTTTATTATGAGTAATCATTAAATCATAACCACTTTGCTTTATGTTATTTTGAAAATCTATAAGTTTTGATTTTATAAAGGTATTAGTTGAGATATCTTGATTTATAGCATTTAAATTTGCATGTGAATTTTCTTTAATTTCTTCTTTTGTATTAGCAATTTCTGCAGCTACAGCTTGCATATCTGTAGTATTAACTACACCTTTTAACTCAGTATCTTTAGTCTCTTTTTCTGCTTTATTATTATCATTTTGTGCAGTATCCGAGTTTAAATTCTCTTCATTTTCTTCTAAATGATAATTTACAGCTAAAATATTTTTTAAATTAGCATTTAAAATTGAAGCTTGTTCTTTTAGGATAAGACCAAATGATGCTCTTAATAAATTAAGATTAGCAGCACCATTTGCAAGCTGACTTTCTAAAGATGCAATAAGTATATTATTTTGAGCAACTAAGGTTTCATTTACTTCATCTTTTTTAGAGTTATTTTCATAAGAATATATAAAAAATATAGAGACACAACTAATCGCTATAAACAGGGATATAGATGTTAATGTAAGTAATTTTTTAGTTATTTTCATATAAACCTTAAACTCAAAATATAAAAAATTGTTTTAAATCTAATAGTTTTATTATTAAAATAAAACAAAAAGGTTTTAGATATGTAGAAAAATTATATTTTTATACATAACTTATTAGCTAAAAAGCTCTTTAAAAGAATTATCATAATTATATAATTCTATAAAAGTTTTTTATATCTTTAATAACAAAAATATTTATAAGACCTTTATAATAACCGCAATCTTTATAGAATTATCACAATATCTATATCTCATAGGAAATAAATATGTTAAAAGATTGGATATCAGAAACACGTCCACGTACTTTGCTTTTAGGTTTAACTAATTGTGCTGTAGGCTGTGGTCTTGGCTTTTATTATGGTGCTTTTAATTTATATAATTTATTTTTAGCAATCTTAATCATAATAACAGGCGTACTACTACAAATCTTATCTAACTTAGCAAATGATTATGGTGATTTTTGTAAAAATGCAGATGGAGCTAATAGAGTAGGTCCTATTCGTGCTTTTATGACAGGAGCTATAACACCATCTGAGTTAAAAAGAGCTATGGCTTTAGTAATCATAATGGCATCAGTTACAGGTCTTACTGCTCTATTTATGTCTGTATCTGACAATATAGAGACACTAGCCTTATTTGTATTTTTAGGTGTTATTGCTATGACTGCAGCTATATTTTATACATTAGGTGCAGCTTATGGTTATAAAGCTTTAGGTGATGTTTCTGTATTTTTATTCTTTGGTCTTGCAGCAGTAATTGGTCCTCAAATCTTAATTACAAGTGCAAGTGGTAGTGGTGTTGAGTTCTATCCTGATTCAGTAATATTAGGTATTAGTGTTGGTTTTGCATCTGTTATGGTGTTACACGTTGCTAATATGCGTGATATTGATGAAGATAGAATTGTAGGCAAGATAACTGTTGCTTCAAAACTTGGACATAAAGCAAGTGCAGTTTGGCATTTAATCTTATTTATCTTAGTTGTAAGTTCATCTTTTGTAGCATGTTTCTTATCTCACAAGGGTTGGGAAATCTCAATTCTTGCTATATCACTTTTCCCTCTTATGGCTTCTGTTTTACGTGTTTTAAAATATGTAAGTCAAAGTAAATACATAGCTCAAGAACTTAAGTTTACCTTATTAGGTACAGCAATTCACCATGTAGCATGGCTAATTGTTTTAACAGTAGATTTTTGGGTTTACTTATAAAATAAAAAAGATTTCATTAAAAGAGATATTTTCAAAAAGAGGATATCTCTTTTTTATTTTTAGATAATTTAAATTTACACTAGTTTTTTTTAATAAATTTTTATTTATCATGTATTTATATATTTTCATTATTATAGAATAATTAATACTATTGAAAGTTTATATGGTTATATACAATATTTTTTATTGATTTATGATAAAATATTAAACCGTATTATTTTAATACTAAAAAGTTGTCAGATGAACCTGTTCTGTCATCTCCTAATAATTTAACATATGGTTTATAGTCAAGACTACCAAAGCTATTACCTAAAGCTTGTATAACATCTTTATCACCATCTTTAAATCTAATAAAACAACCTAAATCTAAATCAATGTTTGATGATCTTGAAAATAAACTAAAGAACCCTTTTTTACCTTGATTCCAATTAAGGTTTACCTTGATTATACCATAATCATTTTTTTTACTTAAACTTACAGTATTATTACTTTTTGTTAAAGAAATTTTGCTTAAATTAACAGTTGAATTATTGTTTGTTTCAGACATTGATTTACTTTTTTCATATTTAGATAAATCTAAATTAATGCCATAGTTTTCTGCAAGTGGTTTTATGCCACCATCAAAACCTTGAGATATAAAGCGAAATTTCCAATCCTCATTTCTCTTGTAGAACTCACCAATAATAAGAGCATTTTCTTTTCTTTCTGCTACATTTACATCACAAAAAATAGTTTCTTCATTATTTTCCTCAATAGTTAGATTTAATGTTGATAAGTTATTTATAAACTTATTTGAATCTAAACTACATGCTATAGAAATCTTTTGAATATCAGTTGGTAAATTAGCAAAATCTATTTCAAAAGATGAATAATTTGAATCTTGTTCTAACAATTTTAGTGAATTGTTATTATTTGATTTATTACCAGCAAAAATCATGTCTATATCATTTTTTGCTTTGTTGTTATCTTGAAGCAAAAAAGCTGAAGCATAAACTTTTTCATTTGATTTTATTTTAATTTTTATATTTTTAGACTTAATTTTGCAATTTTGTCCAGGAATGCAGGTTAAAAGGCTCATACATATACCTCAAAGAATGAAAAACATTGTCTAGAACAGGTTCTTCTGATGATGGAGAGTGGTTACATATAAATGGTAAATATTGGAATCAAATCGATGAGATTTTAGTGTATGCCTTTATTTATGATGGTGTTCCAAATTGGAGTGAAACAGATGGTGTTGTAACCATATATGTTCCAAATGAACCAATTGTAGAAACAAGAATGACTGAAGGTTCTAATATCAAGAGAATGTGTTGTATTGCAAGAATTAGTAATAAAGATAATGCAATTAAATTAGAGCGTATAAATAGATATTTTAACGGTCAAAGAGATATGGATTTAGAGTTTGGCTGGTTCTTTAACTGGGTTCATGGTACTAAAGATTAATTTTATGGTGTTGAAGTTTTAATTATGGATAATTTACATATAGGTTTTCCTACAGAAACAGTTCTAGCTTTTATTGTAATAGCAGTTGCAGGT
>JARHZF010000222.1 GCA_029258325.1 Anaerobiospirillum sp.
CACCATCATAAGATATTTTAGTAGACAACTTAGTTTTATATTGTGTTGTTCCACTAACAAGATCAGACCAAGCAGAACCTACATATCTAACATCTGCAGCTGCAATTAAAACACCATTACCAAGAGAAGCTACAGCAGGGATTCTAAAACCATTTTCTAAACCATTAAAATTAAAAACTTCACCTGTTTGAAAAATTGCATTACCAGTTCCATTATATAAATCATTTACAGCAAAAGCTTGTAACGATGTAAAACCTGAACATGCTAGAGCTACTGCAATAGATAGCTTTTTCATATACACTCCAAAAATATTCTATAAAAAAAACAAAATTAAAAAGGGATATTGGAGATTTCTTTTAAAAAATCTCTAATATCCCTTCTTTTTTAGATGTATATGTAAAAAGTTTTAAAAAAGTAGTACTTAGAAGAGTGCTACCCCCCCCCTAAGTTGTTGATATTTATATTAAAATTAAAAATTATGTAACACATAATATTCTCTTTTTTTATTAAACTGAAAACTTTTATACAAATTAAAATTTATTTCATACAAAAATAAAATAAGTTTTCATTTTTAGCAATTTGATTATTTTTGAAATACAAGGAGTATCACATTTTTTTCATGTTTGTAACTATATTTTATTAAGAAAAAAGGATTTTTTTTATTAGCTATTCTTATGTTATAAATTTTCAAAAAATATAATCTTAATTATTGTTAAAATATGTTTATTTATCTATAAATATTATTTTTTTATTTTATCTATATATTATTTTATATAAATACATATAAATTATATAATAAAAATATATGTATTTAAGAATACAAGACAAATATAGAAGTTAATCGTAAATCTACTTTAAAATTTACACTCTTTTAGCTTTTTTAATTTATAAAATTACTTAAAGCTTAAACTTAATTTTTTAAATAAATATCAAGCACACGCTCTGACACTGCACTAATTATAGGAACAACAACTGTATTACCAAGTAAGTCATAGCCAAGTTTTTTGTCAATATTGAATTTATAATCATCCTTATAACCAAATAAACGTAAGCCCTCTCTTAAAGATAGGGGACGAAGACCATTATTATTAGTTACATATAACTTTTGCATATCCATAGCTACAAGAGTAGGGGTTATACCTTTTCTATCTAAAATCTTACTTATCTCAAAAGACATTTTTCCTGAAACTATATTATAGCCCTTAGGTTTAGATGTATCATAAACTCTATGCTTATCAACTTTTTTCTTAGGATGCTCAAAACATAAATATTTCTTTTGAGTAAGATCGTATAACATATCCTCAAGTTCACTATGATCAAAGAAGGTACGAATTTGTTCTATTGTTAAAGGCATACCATCCATAAAATCAATACCATGTTCTAAAGCCCATTTTTTCTTGCGTCTCTCTTTTAACATAAGGTTTAAAAGTTGTTTTTGACAATCACTTACAGGACCTTTTACCTCTAAATCCCAACTATGTATATTATTATCTCCACCACGTTTATCTTTAATAGCTTTACCCTCTAGCTCATCAAGTGAGTAGTGAGATAGTAGCTTATCAATAAATTGACTATGTTCATTTTCTAATCCTACCTCTAATATATCTTCAAGTATTTTATGAGATTTTGTAAAATTATTAAGATTTACGTAGTTATCTAAAGTTCCTACAATATAAATTCTTTTTCTATCTTGAGGTATACCAAAATCTTTAGCATTAAGTACTTGCCATGATACCTTATAACCTAAAGAGTTAAGATGCTCTAAAATAATGGTAAGTGTTCTTCCTATTTTATCTTGAGGCTTTTCTTTATCATGAGTTACTAAACCTAATACATTTTCTAAAACAAAACCATAAGGTCTTTTGTCTTTTAAAATTCTCAAAACCTCAAAAAATAATGTACCTCTAGTATCACTAAAACCTAGACGTGTTCCAGCTGTAGAGAAAGCTTGACATGGAAAACCTGCTAATAAAAAATCAAAATCTTGAATATCTTTTGTATCAACTTCTCTAATATCACCATAAATTATTTCATTAGGATGATTTTGTTTTAATACTTCAATAGCATGAGGTTTAATTTCAGATGTAAAAACACATGTTGGTATAAGATCTCTTTTTAAACAAGCTATTTCAAATCCTTCTCTTATGCCACCCATACCAGAGAAAAGGTCTATAAATCTAATAGTCTTATGCATTTTTATCTCTTTTTTTTGTACTTTAATATTGTATTTATACTATATATTAATAAAAAGAAAGCAAAAAACATATAAAAATAAATGTAAAAGTTCATAGTGAATGTATAAATTATCACTAAAGAAAGATTAAATTAAAAAAAATTTTTATTTTGTATCTAAAGATAAATTTTATCATAACGATATATAGGCATAAGTCAAAAAATAGAATTTAAGAAAAAAAAGAGGCATACAAAATGGCACTTTACGTAAATACAAACGTAAGCTCACTAAATGGTCGCAATAAGCTATCAAATGCTACAAATAGCTTAAATACCACCTATCAAAGACTATCATCTGGCCTTCGTATTAATAGTGCTAAAGATGATGCTGCAGGCTTACAAATATCAGATAGATTAACTACACAAATCAATGGTTTAAATCAAGGAAATCGTAATACCGCTGATGGCATAGCACTTCTTCAAACAATGGAAGGAGCTATGGATGAAATGACTAATATGCTTCAACGCATACGTACTTTAGCTGTACAATCAGCAAATGGTACAAATACTACAGCAGACCGTGTAGCTATTAAGGCAGAGTCAGATCAACTATCAAATGAAATAACACGTATTGCACAACAAACAACCTTTGGTG
>JARHZF010000141.1 GCA_029258325.1 Anaerobiospirillum sp.
AAAAAATAACCTCTTTACTTAATTAAACATGCAAGAGGTTAAAGTCAAACACTTAAAGAAATAAACAAAGAGCTGTATAAAAATCACTCTATTTATACATATTTTAATTAGAAAAATCTAAATCTAGGATCACCATTAGCCATTAAGTCTGCTATTAAAGCATTTACCTTACGCTCTAGATCTGGAGGTGGTGTAAGTAAACCTCTTTCTACCTCATCAAGAGCTCTTGGAGAAAATCCAATTTTATTAGCAAATTGTAATGATGTCATACCTAATTTTGTACGCACTTTCTTGATTTTATTTGCAAGATCTGATGACATTATGCACCTCTTTTTAACTGTATTATATGTTTAGATTATAACAAAATTAAATATAGTATTTATTGAAAAACATCTCATAAATAAAAAAATATTTTATTAAAGTATAAAATATGATTAACTTCTCTATAATAAAACTATTAATGCAAATATTAAATATTAAATATCTAAAAAAAATGCACTCTTTTATTATTGAGTGCATTTTTATAACTAAATTAACTTAAAATACAAAATTATTTTTGTAATGCTTGAGATACTGCTACAGCTATAGCTACAGTAGCACCTACCATTGGGTTGTTACCCATGCCTAAAAAGCCCATCATTTCAACGTGAGCTGGAACTGATGATGAACCTGCAAATTGTGCATCTGAGTGCATACGACCCATAGTATCAGTCATACCATATGAAGCAGGACCTGCTGCCATATTATCTGGGTGTAATGTACGACCAGTACCACCACCTGAAGCTACAGAGAAGTATTTCTTACCTTGCTCATAACACTCTTTCTTATAAGTGCCAGCTACTGGGTGTTGGAAACGTGTTGGGTTAGTTGAGTTACCAGTAATAGAAACATCAACACCCTCTTTGTGCATAATTGCAACGCCTTCGCGAACGTCATCTGCACCATAGCAACGAACATTAGCTCTCTCACCTTTTGAGTAAGCTTTTTCCATAGTAACAGCTAAATCACCAGTTGCATAATCAAACTTAGTTTGAACATAGGTGAAACCATTAATACGAGAAATAATTTGAGCTGCGTCCTTGCCTAAACCATTTAGAATAACACGTAGAGGTACTTTACGTGCTTTATTAGCATTGCGAACAATACCAATAGCACCTTCTGCAGCTGCAAATGATTCGTGACCTGCTAAGAATGCAAAGCACTTAGTCTCATCACGTAGTAACATAGCGCCTAGATTACCATGACCTAGACCTACCTTACGATCCTCAGCAACAGAGCCTGGGATACAGAAAGCTTGAAGACCAATACCGATTGCCTCAGCAGCATCAGCTGCAACCTTGCAACCTTTCTTGATAGCAATAGCAGC
>JARHZF010000211.1 GCA_029258325.1 Anaerobiospirillum sp.
TAAATAAATTAAAAATATCTCTTTTGTAAAAGTTAAAAGAAATCTATAAAAGTTTATGGCAAATATAATAATCTTAATTAAGAAGTAGTAACAAGTTTACAAATATAAACTGTACAAAAAGTGCTAACATTTATAATCTCAATTAAAAATATCTCTTGTATAACAGCTTGTAGCTGAACACCCTACTTTTATCAGCTATAAAATACTTTGCTATAGAAATCTTTCTACTTATTGCATTTAACTAAAAACTATAGTTCTTTCTTATCTAGAAATAATATAAGTCTAAAAATGACTTTACTATATGTCTTGAAAAATCTGTTTTATAAAGTAAAAAGGCCAGCATTTGCTGACCTTTTTTTATCTTATAATAAATACTTTATTTATTATAATGAGTTCTCTGAACCTAATTCTTTGATAGCTTCAATTACACGAGCTGTCATTGATTCTTCACTCTTACGTAACCATACACGTGGATCGTAGTACTTCTTGTTAGGAGCATCTGGACCTGTTGGATTACCTAATTGACCTTGTAGGTAATCAGCATTTGCCTTGTAGTAATCCATTACACCTGACCAAGCTGCCCATTGAGTATCTGTATCAATGTTCATCTTAATAACACCATATGATACTGACTCTTTGATTTCTTCTTTTGAAGAACCAGAACCACCGTGGAATACTAAGTCTAATGGCTTCTCATTTGCTGTATTGAACTTCTCGTGAACATATTTTTGTGACTCACGTAGAATTGATGGTTTTAATTTAACATTACCTGGCTTGTAAACACCGTGTACGTTACCAAATGAAGCTGCAATAGTGAAGTTTGGAGAAATCTTGCTTAATACTTCATATGCATATGCTACATCTTCAGGTTGTGTATATAATGCTGACTCATCTTTATCTGAGTTATCAACACCATCTTCTTCACCACCTGTACAACCTAATTCAATTTCTAAAGTCATGCCAATCTTTGACATACGCTCTAAATACTTAGCACATAATTCAACATTATCTTTTAATGTCTCTTCTGATAAGTCAATCATGTGTGATGAGAATAATGGCTTGCCAGTCTCTTTGAAGAACTTCTCACCTGCATCTAGTAGACCATCAATCCATGGTAGTAATTTCTTTGCACAGTGGTCTGTGTGTAGAACTACTGGTACACCATAAGCTTCTGCTACATTGTGAACATGCTTAGCACCAGAAATAGCACCTAAAATAGCTGCACCTTGTGGAACATCAGTCTTAATGCCTTTACCAGCGATGAATTGAGCACCACCGTTTGAGAATTGGATAATAACAGCTGATTTTGCTTTTGCAGCTGCTTCTAATACAGCATTGATAGAGTCTGTACCAACGCAGTTAACAGCAGGGAAAGCATAACCATTTTCTTTAGCAACAGCAAATAGCTTTTGAACATCTGAACCTGTTAAAACACCTGGTTTTACTACATCTAGAATTTTAGTCATGTTTAATTACCTTTTTATAATAACTACAAATACTGTTCCTGCAATTTTGATAAAACCCAAAATTAGGATTTTACTTTATCCTGAAAGTTTTATAATAATCCAATTTAAACTTAGCTTACTACAAGCAGACAGGTTTAAATTTGAAAGAATCAGCTATATTTTTATATAAAAAAATCTATATAGAACCTTTTATAAGGTTCTATTTAAATGATACAGCCCCTAAAAAATTAGGGGCCTTTTCAACTAAATATTAGTCATTTGCTCTTTTTTCAAGAATTTCAACTGCAGGAAGTTTCTTACCTTCAACAAATTCTAGGAATGCACCACCACCTGTTGAGATATAAGAAATCTTTTCCTTAACACCAAACTTCTCAATTGAAGCAATAGTATCACCACCACCTGCAACTGAGAAAGCATCAGAGTTTGCAATTGACTCAGCTAAAGCTTTAGTACCTGATGAGAATTGATCAAACTCAAATACACCTACAGGACCATTCCATAGGATAGTCTTTGCATTCTTGATAACTTCTTGAATATTTGCCATTGATTTTGGACCTAAGTCGAAAATCATATCATCTTCTTGCATATCTTTTAGATCTTTAGTTGTTGCTTCAGCTGTCTCTGAAAATTCTTTGCCAACAACTACATCAACAAATGCAGGAATTTCTGTCTTCTTAGCTAAATCTTGAGCTGTAGGAATTAAGTCAGTTTCACATAGTGACTTACCAACATTGTTACCATCAGCTGCCATAAATGTATTAGCAATACCACCACCAACGATTAATTGGTCAGCAATCTTTAATAAGCTATTTAATACTGGTAATTTTGTTGAAACTTTTGAACCACCAACAATTGCAACCATTGGACGTGCTGGATTTGCCATTACTTTATCTAAAGCATCTAATTCTGCTACTAGTAAAGGACCTGCACATGCTACAGGAGCATATTCAGCTACACCATAAGTTGTGCCTTGAGCACGGTGAGCAGTTGCGAATGCGTCCATTACAAAAACATCACATAAAGCAGCATATTTACGAGCTAAAGCTTCATCGTTCTTCTTTTCACCTGCATTGAAACGGCAGTTTTCTAGAACAACAACTTCATTTGCATTTACTTCAACGCCATCTAAGTAATCTTTTACTAGTCTTACAGGGCAGTCTAATAAACCACCTAAGAAATCTGCAACAGGCTTTAGAGAAAACTCTTCTGAGTATGTTCCCTCTTCAGGACGACCTAAGTGAGATGTCACCATAACCTTAGCACCTTTCTCTAGGGCTAACTTAATTGTTGGAAGAGTTGCAAGGATTCTCTTACTTGAACCTACTTTACCATCTTTAATTGGTACATTTAGGTCTGCACGAATTAATACACGTTTACCTTGTAGGTCAAGCTCGGCCATTTTTTTGATTGCCATATGTCAAATTCCTCATGTGAAAAAATGGAAATTTTGGTATTTATACTATATTGTATAAAACTCATTACAATGCAATTTTACTCTATTAATAAAAAAAACTCCACTAAGTTATTATTAAATAACATAATAGAGTTTTTATATTTTGATTATTAATAAAAAAATAGTTTAAAAAGCTTTTTTAATGAGTATTAAAAGAGTTAACAAGCCATTCGCCATCTAGTAATGTCATAACAACAACAGCTATATCATCTTCACCATCTGCATATTTTAAAAGTAATTTAACAATCTTTGTATTATAAGATGTAAAGTCATCATCTTCTATTAAAGAGATATTTTGCAAAGGATTTGGACCTTTTATAGCTTGATTAAAAGCATCTTCGCTACTTTCTATAAACATCTTTCTTTTTTCATTATATTTTGGATCATTTCTATTAGTACTATATGCTGTTAATAAAAAGGCTTTCTCACTTTCACCTGTAAAATAGTATGTAGCAAAATCTAAAGCTACAGAATATGGGCTATGAAGAGCGTTTTCATCCTCTGCATATGTAGGTATTATTACTGATGTTACAGTTAAAATAAGACCTAATATAAAATTTTTCATTACTTTATACCTTTTTATTTTTTTTTCTATTTTATATTAATTAACATTATTTTAATTAATTATTTTAGTTTTTTTTGTATTTATTTTATAAACTTTTTATTAAGTTTTGTATATTGTTTTAACTGTTTTTTTTTATTATATGTATTTAAGATATTATTTTGTAAAAGATTAATTTTAATAAATACCATAATAAATTTTATTACTTTGTTTTTATTTGAACTGAAGTTATATAAAAAAAATGATATTGTTATTTTTTTTGTTAGATCAAAATAGTGCATTTAATTTATTTTAAAACATTTAAATTAAATATAATTCCTTTATTTTTTATTTAAAACTATAAAAGTTATTAATAAATGTGTAATTTTATTAGTATCTTAAAAAAAGATTTTAAAAGAAATTTAAAAGAAAGTAGATAAAATAAGGAAAGCTAATCAAAACTTATACAAGCTCATAAGATAAACACTAAAATCTTAATAAAAGAAGTACTAAAAAGTATTTATAGTTAGAATTAAATTTTTGCTTTGTTAATAATAATAAAGCTATTGTTACAACTTTTCTTTTTCTCTAAAATAAAAAACAAATATATAAAACATAAAAAGGAAATTTATGAAAAATCTAGTGTGTTTTTTACTTATTATTTTCTCCACACTATCTATAGTTTCATGTTCTCATAAAACAGAAGATACTGTTGCTAAAGATTTCTTATCAGCACTACTTCAAGGTAATGATAATGAAGCTTTTAATATGACAGCTCAAGCATTAGATCCAAAGAAAAAAGAATATGAGAATATGAAAGATTTTTTATCTTATATTGCAGATAATATAAATGAAATTGAAACAAAAGATGAATCTTTATTAAAGTCAATTACTATTATAAAAATTACAGATGCAATTAATATACATTATGACAAAGTAATAGAGGTTGACTGTATTTTTACTAATGAAAATAAAATAACTATTGAGGTTTATTTAACTAATCTATATGGCAAATGGTATGTCTATAACTTAGATATTCTTTAATTAAAGATACTTAAAATTGAAAAAAGACCTGTAGTTGCCTACAGATCTTTTTTAGCTTTGTTAACCTAAGCCTCTATTATAATACAGACTTAGCAACTTTTACTAGATTTTCTACAGTAAATCCAAATAATTCAAAAATTTTATTAGCAGGACCTGATTCACCGTATCTATCAATACCTAAAACTTTACCATCAAGACCTACATATTTATACCATGTAGTAGTTGTACCAGCCTCAACTGCAACTCTCTTAGTAACAGCTTTTGGTAATACACTCTCTTTATATTGAGCATCTTGTTTTTCAAAGATTTCAGCACAAGGCATTGATACTACACGTACCTTAACACCATCTTTTTCTAATTCTTTTGCACTATTAAATGCAAGTGCAACTTCAGAACCTGTTGCAATTAGAATTAAATCTGGAGTGCCTGCACAATCTTTTAATACATAAGCACCTTTTTCAATATCTTTAATTTGTGCTTCTGTACGTGGCATTTGCTCTAAGTTTTGACGTGATAGAACAATATTAGATGGACCATCCTTTCTCTCTAGCATTACTTTCCATGCTATAGCAGTTTCAACTTGGTCACATGGACGCCATGTGTCTAAGTTTGGAACTAAGCGTAATGATGCTATTTGCTCAATAGGCTCATGAGTTGGACCATCTTCACCAACACCAATTGAATCATGAGTAAATACATATACTGTTGGAATATTCATTAAGGCAGACATACGTATAGCATTCTTTGCATATTCAGAGAATATTAAGAATGTACCACCATATGGTCTAAAACCACCATGAAGCATAATACCATTCATAGCAGCTGCCATTGCAAATTCACGAACACCCCAATGAATGTAGTTACCATCAACAACACCTGGTTTTAGTGATTTTGATGTTTTGCTCATAGTTAGATTTGATGGTGCAAGGTCTGCAGAACCACCAACCATCTCTGGCATAAGAGCTGAGAAGAAATCTAAAGCATTTTGACCTGCTTTTCTTGTAGCTAAGTTTGCAGGATTATCTTGTAATTGTTTTGCAAATTCAAAAGCTTTCTTTGCAAAATCACATGGTAGATCACCATTTACACGGCGTTCAAACTCTAAAGCTTCATCTTTATATTGCTCTTTATATTTTGCAAATAATTGATTCCACTCACTTTCAAGTTTTGCACCTTGTTCTTTTGCACACCAAGCGTCTTTAATCTCTTTTGGTATTTCAAAAGCAGGATAATCAATGCCTAATTTCTCTTTAGTTAACTTAATTTCATCATCACCTAAAGGAGCACCGTGAGATGCTGCAGTACCTGCTTTATTTGGAGAACCAAAGCCAATTGTGGTCTTACAAATAATTAAAGATGGATGTACTTTATCAGATTGTGCTTCTTTAATTGCTGCACGAATAGCCTCACCATCATGACCATCAACTTCAAGAACTTGCCAATTATATGCCTCAAATCTCTTCTTAGTATCATCAGAGAACCAATTCTCTACTTTACCATCGATAGAAATACCATTTGAATCATATAAAGCAATTAGTTTTGATAGACCTAATGTACCTGCTAGAGAACATGCTTCATGTGAAATACCTTCCATTAAGCAACCATCACCTAAAAATACATAGGTATAGTGGTCAACAATATCAAAATTGTCTTTATTAAATTCTTTTGCAAGCATTGCTTCAGCTAAAGCAAAACCAACTGCATTAGTAATACCTTGACCTAGAGGACCTGTTGTTGTTTCAACACCTGGAACAATTCCATACTCAGGGTGACCTGGAGTCTTAGAATGCAATTGACGGAAATTCTTAATATCATCAATAGATAGATCATAGCCAGTTAAATGTAATAAAGAATATATTAACATTGAAGCATGACCATTTGATAATATAAATCTATCGCGATTAAACCACTTTGGATTTTGTGGATTATGACGCATAAAACCACGCCATAGAGCCTCTGCCATATCAGCCATACCTAAAGGAGCACCAGGGTGACCTGAATTTGCCTTTTGTACAGCATCCATGCTTAGTGCTCTTATAGCATTTGCTAATTGCACATTAGTTACCATGTTAAGATCCTCACTCAAATAAGGTTAAATTGATTTACCGTTTATAAAAAGCATACCATCATGAAATTCAAGGGTAGACTTTAATTTATCTTTTTCTTCTACAAAATCTAGATAATCAGATAAAGTGAAAGCTGCAGCCTTATCTGCTGTAATATCAATAGTACCTACATCATCTGAACTAATAATACCAAGATTGCTTGGTGTTACAGAAATACTACCTTTTGCAGATAGATTTGCAACTGCATCACGTACTAACTCTTTTGGTCTGTACTTATTAGTCATATCAGTATATTTTTCTTGACCATTGAAATTAATATTGAAATCTTCAATATTTAAAGTAATTCTATTGTCTTGATTATCTGCAACTAATGCTTCTTTTCTTGTCTCTGAAGAATCTGCATCTGCAAATAAACCAGATAAATCATACATGCCTGTATTTAATTTTAAATTAAAGTAATTCACAGCACCAAAAGCATCTTTACCATTTAAAGTTAAATAGAATTTAGCTTGATTTTGTGAGTTTACAGGGCTTGATGAAACAGTACCTGCTAAAGATTTAATATATAGCTCTTCATCTGAAATAATACCAGAACTAATCTTTACACCATCAATAGAGAATGTACCATTACCTAGATCTCTTCTATACTCAAATATAGGTCTATCAAGATTAAATGCTAAACTATCAATAGTTGTTACACCAACACTTAAACCATCTTTATTTTGAGCACTTTGATATTGCTCTTTAATTTTAATATTGCTTAATTGAGCATTAATAACAACTTTTTCTTTCTTATTTTGACTTGCATTTATACTAAAATCAAAAGATGTATTTAAATTAGTATCTTCTTTAAAATCACCTTCAGCAACTTTACCTTCTACTTTAATGTTATAAGCAAAAGGAAGAACCTTAGTCTTTATTGTTCCATCTACTGTCACTTTAGATGCATCAATACCTACTACATGTAAAGATTTTGCAAAATTTTCAATAGTTTCAGCTGGTAATTTTGTAAATGTTGTATTTGCATTTAAAAAACCAAAGCTTGTATCAAGTGGTAAAACAAATGATTTTGAACCATCTTTTGATACAAAGATAATTTGATGCTTAGAATCAAAAATACCTTTTGACTTTTCAACAACAGAAATAGTGTAGTCACTTAAATTCATAGCAAGCTGTGAATTATTTTTCACAGTTAAACCTAAATTTGATATATGTGATGAGAACTCAGAGGAGGTTATAGCAACACCTCCTATGTATACAGCGCCAAGAGCTACAACTGCAATTGCACCATTACGTAAAAGATGCATAATAAATCTCCTAAAAACCTTTACTAAAAAATAACTAATATGGCGAGAACTATCTTTATTTAGATTTAAATATCGCCATAATAACTAAAATTATATTTTTATAATTTTTATAAAACTGTCTTTAAATAATAAATAAGACGCTTAATTATAGCAAAAGATATTATCTTAAAATATGATGTAGATTTAATCTTTAACCTATAATCTTATAAAGCATTGCTAAAAAAAATCATTTTGCTTGCAAGCTTCCATTTTTAAATACTATATGTGTCTTATATTTATTATTATCTTCTTTAAAAGATTCTTGTCCTAATACGTTATTTAACACAGGAGCTGCCTCTTTTGAAGTTGTAATGTTAAGATCAACACTAGTAGTTGGATCTAAAAAGAATAATGGACTTGGTTTTAATGCCATATTACCTACTATATTTAAAGGCACAGTATCCTCTTTATAGTTAAACTTATTTTTTAAATTATCTGTAAACTCTTTACGATCTCCTGCAAATAAAGCAAGATTTGCATCTAAACTTATATTTTTTACATCAAATTTAATTAATTTATCCATCAACATTTTTATAATTTGATCAAACTCAGCATTTCTTTGAGATTGAGAATTATATTCTTGAAGTTTTTTAACTTTTTCAATGAAATCTAGATCAAAACCTAAAACATCTATATTTGATTTAATATTCTTACTACCACTTATAGAGTCAGCATTTAAATCCATATTAATAACAAAAGTACCATCTTCTGCTACTTTTGATGATGTTATTTTAAAAACTAAATTACTTGCATCAAATTTAGAACCTACCTTTGTAGATGCTATAGACTTTGCAAGTAAGGACATATCGCCTAAAGAAGAGCCTTTTGCAATTGTATTGGTATTTTGTGTAAGCTGAACTTCTTCTAAAGTTAAATATCTATCTTTATAGTTTTTAATAATAAAGTCAAAGCTACCATTTTCTTTTTCATCTAAAGAGCCTTTAACTCCTACATGAAAATCTCTTTTGCCATTAGTATGAGCCATGCGACTTGCAAACTCAATTTCTCTTGGTAAAGCTGATACATGTATTTTAGTTTCTACATCAGCTCTATCTAAATTAATATCTTTAACACTTTCATTTAAAATAAATTGAAGTAATTCTTTAGTTTTATCATCTACTTTATTAGCTTCAATATTTGTAGATAAAAAACCAATAGTAGCAGACATAGGAAAGATTAATTCCTCAGAACCATTTGGATTTTTTAAAACTACATTAAAATGTCTAAAATGAAAGTTTGAATCATCTATTTTAAAACTAACATCTAGATCTTCTGCTAAACCTTTTTGCATTAAAAAGTTTTTTGTATCTTGTTCTAATTTTACTAATTCTTTATCAAAAGCATTACCTGTAAAATAAACACCTGAGTAATAACCTATACTCAATAAAACCATACCACCTAAAGCTACAAATGCTTGTTTCTTTTTCATATTAAATTCCTTATTTGGATGTAAAACTATTTTTTAATTATACCAAATAAAATTATATCTTTATCTTTAAAAGATAGTCGTAGGTAATTTATGCCACATATGGCAAAAAATATAGTTCATGTAAAAATTACATTATTTTTACATAAGATAAAAATATGTCTTTTAAGTAACTATAAGAAAAATTAAAAGGATCTAACTATGTTCTTTTAAGGAATAATGTAATAAGTGCAATAACTAAAAATATTTTTAAAGTTTATGTGAGATTTATTTTTTCTACATGAGATAAAACTATGTTACTTAAGAACAACAAGAAAAATCACAAAGACTTAACTATGTTCTTTTAATTAATAATGAAATAAACACAATGACTTTTTTACTTATGCAAGTTTATATATATAGCTTATAAAGAGATACTATCTTTTTTACAATAAAATTGGCACATATTTTTCATATGTATTTGTGTAAGTTATTTTTACTTACATTTCACCTAACTAGTGTAAAACTCTCAAAAGAGCAATCTTTTAGGTTTAACTTAGTTAAGATTTTTCTTTTGAGAGTGTTTATACTACTCTTTTGCCCAAAGATGAAATTTGTCTTTGGGCTTTTTTTTAATTAGATTTTAGTGCTTTTTCTTCAAGAAGTTTTTCTTTTTTATCTAAATCAATTAACTTACCATCAATAGAATAAACTTTTAGATCAGAACTATACTTACCATCTTTTAAAATAGTATCAATTTGTAATTGACCACTTTCATAATAGTATTTATAAGGACCATTTGCTACATTATCCTTATAGTTCATATCTATCTTAGTCATGCCATTTTTATAAAATTCTTTAACATTGCCATTTAAAACACCATGATCATAGGTTCTTTGTGTAAATAAATTGCCACTATCTTCAAAGAATTCACGCACAACACCATCTAACTTATTATTTACATAATAACCCTCAAAATTAATTTTACCTGTTATTTTACTAAATCTTTGAAATCTACCATGTAAAAGACCATCTTTATAATGTGATACATCAACTAAAACACCTGTCTTTGTATAACTTATATTAAGACCATCTTTCTTGCCATTTTTATAATAGGTAATATCTTTTATAGCTCCATTTAAATATGTAATGGAAAGACCATCTTTAACACCATCTTTTAAACCTAAAATAAAAACAAGATCTCCTTTATTCTCTAAAACACGACCTGAAAATGGTTTCTCACTACTCTTTTCATAAAAAATATTATCTTTTAAAGTTAGTTTGTCTATATTTTCATTTGGTAGATAACGATAAAGACTATAGAGGTTTTGATAGAATAAAAACGCTATAGCTAATACTAAAATTATAGCTTTTGAACCATAAGATAAAAGTTTATTTGTTTTACCATTTTTTAAAAATAAATCATGAGATATAAAGTTTATTGAAAAGAATATAAATAAAGATAAAACAAATGCTACTAAACCCTTTATTAATTGAGAATTTGAATTTGCCTCTATAATTTGAGCTGGTGCATCCTTATTATATAAAATATCTACCTTTTCATTTATTTTATACTTTATATCATTTTCTGATTTTGTATTTAAACGTGAATAAACCTCTTTACCATCCTTAGTCTCAAACTTTAAGATCTCAAAGTATTGATAAACAAGTCTATCCTTATCTCCATCTGATTTTGTTGCATACATCTGTGATGATATATCTAAAACTGTAGCACTAGCTTTTTCACCATAGATTTTTAAACTTAAAGATTCATATATAACTACAACACTATAAGAAAGTATATATAAAGATAATGCTGTAAAGATAAATGAAAAAAGTAAAAAAAGTGGCTTTAATTTAGTTCTCTTCATAAAAGAAGATTTCTTATCCATTCTTTCTTCTTTTTTATTGTCACTTGTCTTTACTGTCTCTATATCTTTTATTAATTCATCTATATGCTCTTTAAACTCAAGAGCTAAATCATCATTATCAAAAGTTTTATAAATATTTCTATTTGTATCTTTTAATAAATTAAGTGTACTTAATATCTCACTTTTTGCCTTGTCACTTAAAGTTAAAGTACTAACAGAATAAAAAGGATTTAAATTACTCTTTTCTTTGCATAAAAAATCAACAATTAACTCTGCTAAAATTACATATTTAGAATCAGAGTTCTCTTTATTTTCACCATTTTCTATTAATGATATGCTTTTACTTAGCTCTAAAATATAATCAATAGATACTTCTTTTTTACAATTATTGTCATTTTTTAAATTATTTAAAAACAAAAGATCACTTTCATCTTTTGTTATTTGATAAAAATTCATAAAGCTATCCTAAAAAAATAATGAAATTAAAGTGTAATTTTAGCTTATTCACATAAGATAAAAAAAGAGTGTAACATTAAATGCTACACTCTGTAACTTTTAACTAATGAGATAAATTAAATTAACCAAATACTTTTTTGTAATCTGCAACAAACTTCTCAATACCTTGAGTTGTTAATGGATGTTTTACCATTTGCTCAATTACAGAATAAGGAACAGTTGCAATATCAGCACCTGCTAATGCACAATCTGTTACATGTATAGGTGAACGTACAGATGCACAAATAATTTCAGTTTCAATATCTGCAACTAAGAACATATCTGAAATTTGACGTATTAACTCAATTCCAGGTTGTGAAATATCATCTAAACGACCAATAAATGGAGATACATAAGTAGCACCAGCTCTTGCTGCTAATAGAGCTTGGTTTGCAGAGAAAATTAAGGTTAAATTGGTTTTAATTCCTTCAGCCTTACACATTTTACATGTCTTTAAACCTTCAACTGTCATAGGAATTTTTACAACCATGTTGTCATGAATTTTAGCAATTTCACGAGCTTCAACTATCATGTCCTTTGCAAGCTCTGTAGTTGCCTTAACTTCACCACTAATAGGACCATCTACTATTGAAGTAATTTCTTTAATTACTTCAACAAAATCACGACCCTCTTTAGCAATTAAAGATGGATTTGTAGTAACACCACAAATTACACCCATATCATTTGCTTTTCTAATATCTTCTACATTTGCTGTATCAATAAAAAACTTCATAAGTAAACTCCAAAATAAGCAAGTATTACGACCACATAACTACAATCTTTTTAAGAGGTCGTTTTGTAATTGTACTTATTATTTAATAATATTAGGTTAAAATAATTAAAAGTCGTGATTTAGATCATGTGTTTTTTTCTAAGTACTTATTTTTTAAGAATATTAACTATAGGCATAGCCTATAATTATTGTTATATTTAATAAAGTTAAATTATAATTAAACAATACCTATATAAGTATAAATTTAGATATTATACTTAAAAGATATAGAGCATTTATTTTTAATATAAAGGTGGTTTTATGATTGATGGTATCTATATAGGTTTAATGTCAGGTACTTCTATAGATTCTATAGATGCTTGTGCTATTAATATTCAAAATAATTCTATTGATATTATTGCAACTGATACAATAAACTGGAATGAACAAACAAAAGATCTCCTTCACTCCTTGTGCTCACCATCTTCTAATGAAATAGAAAAATTAGGTATTGCTAAAAATGCTATAGCAAAACATAGTGCTAAGCTTGTAAATAAAATACTAAAAGATAATAACATTAAAAAAGAAGATGTTATTGCTATAGGATCACATGGTCAAACTATAAGACATAATCCTAAAAATAAATTTACTATACAATTAGATAATGCCCCTTTACTTGCAGCTCTTACAGATATAGATGTAGTTTTTGATTTTAGATCAGCTGATGTGGCTTTTGATGGTGAAGGTGCCCCTTTAACTCCTTTATTTCACTCCCTTATTTTTAAATCAAATGAAGAGGCACGCTATATATTAAATTTAGGTGGTATCTCAAATATTACTGTCTTAGATAAAGGTGGTGATATTATTTTAGGCTTTGATTGTGGTCCTGCTAATACTTTAATAGATTTAGTATGCAGAACTATATTAAATGTAAACTATGATGAAGATGCTAAATTTTCTATGCAAGGCAAAATTATAAATTCACTTCTTGCTAAATTTATGGCTCATCCTTACTTTAAACAAAATCCTCCTAAATCTACAGGTCGTGAAACTTTTAATATTGATTTTATTAAAGATGAAATTTTAGCTATTAAAAGAAAAGCACTTAATGTAAATGACCTTCTTCGCACCTTATCTGAACTTACTGTTCTTTGCGTTATTAATGATATAAAGAAAATTGCTCATAAACATAATTTAGATAAGGGATCTTTAATTTTATGTGGAGGTGGTGCTAATAATCCTCTTATATTTAATAAATTTAAAGAACATTGTGAACAATTAAATATAAATATTTATAAGTCAAATGACTTTAATGTAGATGCATCATATCTTGAATCAGAAGCTTTTGCTTATTATGCTTATCTTTGTGTAAATGGAATTGCAAACGATCTCCATAATATTACAAATTCAAAAAGTAAATGCATATTAGGCTGCATATCTCCTGCAACAAATGGTTTTTATGCAAGATCACACTTAAAATAAAGTTAGATATAGTTTAGTAAAATATCTATCTAAATTAGAGTTATAGATTTCCTTTTATATACAATAAAAGGAAATTCTTAAGATAAGATCTAGACAAAAGATAATAAAAAATATAGAATTTAGATCTAAGCTCAAATGGCGGAATTGGTAGACGCAGCGGATTCAAAATCCGCCGCTAGTGATAGTGTGTGGGTTCGAGTCCCACTTTGAGCACCATAAGTTACACAACTCTTTATTTATCTAATAATCCCTATCTTAAATACAAGAAATTAAATAAACCTAAATTTAAATCTACAATTTTAAGATCACTTAATTAAGTTTATTCTAGTTTAGAGATAACTCTATCTGCATCTTAGTAATTAGTTTTAGATATATTTATTAATAGTAGTATTGAAACCAAATTTATGAGTTTCTAACATTTTTGTATTTTTACTTAAAAACAACAATGAATATCTGATTTTACAATAAAAAATATATTTCTTTTATAAATAATATATCTATATTTGTAATAGTAAATAATTATAGTTAATTACTATAAAAATTTAGAATAATTTATTATATAAAATAACATCTAATGTTTTATAAAAGCATTCTTTATTTTATTTTTTGTTCTTTTTAATATAAAATATTTACAACTTACCTTAGTTAAGACTAATGTTTTAAATCTTAAGCCAATATTATGTATTTAATTTAGATTTAAGACAAAAAAAGGATATTTACTATGTTTAATTTTTTAAAAAAACTTTTATTAATTAGTGCTGTAAGTAGTTCTCTACTTTCACCTGTTTTTGCTGAAACTAGTGATTACTCATATACAAATATAAATAACTCATTAAAAGGTGTTGAAGTTAAAATTAGTCTTTCTACTGTTCCTCCTTTTGTTATTGTTAAATCAGATGAGTATACAGAACCTGTTGGTATTGATGTTGAAATATTTAGAGAATTACAAAAAAGATTAGGCTTTACTATGCCTAATGATAAATTTGTTTACACCTCATCAAATGATAAATATACACTTCTTCATAATAATGAAGTAGATGTTATTGGTGGTGGTATTTCAGCAGCTCCTCAAAGAGGTAAATTATTTGATTTTTCAAAGTCTTACTATCAATCATCTTTTGCTGTTATCATAAATAAATCTAATGCTAGTAGCATAAAAGGTGTTCAAGATCTAAAAGGTAAAACTTTAGGTGCTGAATATGGTGTAAGTTACAATGGTCTTTTTGAAGGATCAGAAAATCTAAAAACTGAACCTTTTTTAACTACATTTAGTTGTTTTTATGCAGTATCTACAAAACAAGTTGATGCTACTATTTTTGACTTACCAACAGCTCAATACTATGTAAATCATTGGCAAGAGGGTAATCTTGCAATAGCTGGTGAACCTTTTGGTAAATCAAGAACATCTAGAATTGTCTTCTTATTTAATAAGAACTTTAAATATCAAAAAGAATTTAATGCTGCTATTGAACAAATGTTACAAGATGGAACTATAGATAAGATTGTTCATAAGTACATATAAAAAAATCATAAAAAAAGCATAAGACACCAAAAAAATTGGTGTCTTATTTTTTATATAAACACACAAGTAAAAAAATATATATAAATTTATATATGTATTTATAAAATAAGATCTTAAATTCTTATCTTAAAAAGAAGTACTTTATTTTAATAATATTTTTAGAATTTGCTCTTTTTAGAAAGATCTTTTTAAATAAAAAATCATGTATTTTTACATACAAAGTAATAGTAAATAAATGTTTAATAATCACCAAAATATAACATTATAAAGATATATTTAAATTAAAGACTATATTTAAATAAAATTAAACAATTTAAATATAAAAACTATTCTTTCTAAAATATAAAATAAATACTTATTTTTTAATAAAAAAATTTAAATTTCCTATGAAAATAACATTAGTTTTTCTTTTAAAACCTATAATCATGATAGTTTTTTATCTATTAAGCATATTTAAATTTATGTAAAATTGTTTTTAACATTTGTTTATAAACTTTTATGGTTATACATCATGTTTAAATTATTAAAATCTATTACTTTAATTCTTATTTCTATAGGCATTACAAGTAATGCTACTGCAGATGAATATACTTCTTATTATGAGAATTTAGAATATCAAAAAACTTTAAACTCATTAAAAGGAGTAACTATAAATGTAGGTATGTCAACAATACCACCTTTTGTTATTGTAAAATCAGATGATTATACAGAACCTATGGGTGTTGATGTTGATATATTCCGTGAATTACAAAAAAGATTAGGCTTTTCTATGCCTAATAATAAATTTGTTTACACATCAACAAATGATAAATATCAACTACTGTATGATAATAAAATTGATATTATAACAGGTGGTATTTCTGCAACACCTCAAAGAGCTAAACTTTTTGACTTCTCTCCATCTTATTATCAATCAGCTCTTGCTGTTATCATAAATGCAGATAATAAAAATAAAATAAAGAGTATTGATGATCTAGATAAAAGAACAATATCTGCTGAATATGGTATTAATATATTAGATCTATTTAGTGGTAATCAAAAAATTGATGTTAAAAACTATTTAACTACTTTCTCTTGTATCTATGCTGTTGAAAATCATGATGTAGATGCAACTATATTTGATTACCCTACTGCTAAATATTATGTAAATTCATGGAAAAATGGTCATTTAACTATAGCAGGTGAACCTTTTGGTATGTCTGATACTACTAAAATTGTTTTCCTATACAATAAAAATTTTAAATATAAAAAAGAATTTGATGTTGTCATTAATGAAATGAAAAGAGATGGCACCATTGATAATATTTTAAAAAGATATATTTAAATATATAAAGGTCCTTAAATAGTAATCAAAAACCCTAAAATTTCTTTATTTTAGGGTTTTTTTTATTTTATATGGATTACGATCAAATTAAGAAAATTGTATAATATATTTTTATATATTAATATAAATATATGTATTTTATTTATATTATAAATAACTTAATTTTCATATATATATAGAATATTTATAAAAAAATACATACATAAAAATATAAATAACTTTTTTATTAAAAATATATTTTTTTGTGTGTTCTTATTTTTAGTAAAATAACAATTTGATTTAGAAAATTTTTATTAAAAATTTTAAAGAAAAAAAGTAAAATTATAGAGAAAATTTATCTATAAAAATAATAATCTTTAAATAAAAAAATGAATAAAAACCCTTAAAAAACATGATAAAAATCATATTTATTTAAATTAATGCACTTTATTTGTAATAAATTTATTTTTACTTGATATTAATTTAACATAGACTGATTATTATTGTATAATATTTATTGACTTTTCACTCTTTCTTAGATTTTCAAAATTAGGGTTATTAAAAAGAAAATGTGGACAAACTTATCTATTAAAGCAAAATTGCTTACTTCTTTCTTTACTATTTTAGTATTGGGAGTTATCGTATCAATTGTTGCTATTGTTCGTTTAAATGCTGATTCTGATGTTGGTGAAAGTATTGCTGATGCTTTAGAAAGTGCAGATCGCATAAGTGTTGTAACTACCTCTATTGCAGAAACAAATGGCTCTGTTATTAGATATTTAACACCAAATCAACAAACTAAAGAAAATAGACAACGTATTATTGATAATCTAAACTCTTTAGAAAAGAGTCTTGTAAATCTACAACTACATAATGATGAAACAGATAAATATGTTGTAGAGTTACGTGAAAAAGGTAAACAAATTCAATCAATCTTAAATAATGATGTTGAAAGCTTAGTTGCATCTCACATGCCATACGAAGCTCTTGAAATTTACTTAACTACTTTAAGTCCAAAATTTTCAGATCTTATCTCTAGTGCAGATAAGGTTACAGCTCACAGATTATCAATCTTAGCATCTCACGTTGATTCTCTAAGATCACAATCTGCAACAATTTTAGTTATCTGCTTAACAGTACTTCAATTTGTTTTAGGTTTTGTTATTGCAACTTTAGTTTCTAACTACATCAGAACTAAATTAAATCAACAATGCAAAATTACTGAAACAATTTCAGAGGGTGATTTACGTATCGATATCGATGCAGAGGGCAAAGATGAATTTGCTGTATTAAATCGCTCATTAATTAAGATGCGTGATAATTTAGATCAATCAATGCGTAAAGTATTTGATTACTCACAAACAATTATTCACGATATGGAAGAAGTTGGTGATGCAACTATTAGAATTGCAAATGAAGCAACTTCAAACCAAAACCAAGCTGTGTCTGTAGCATCAGCATCTGATGAAATGTTATCTACAACAACTAATATTGCAAGATCATGTGAGCAAGCTGCTATTACTGCTAACCGCTCAACAGAGTTTACTCAAGAAGGTCTTGATTTAGTTCACGATACAGTTAACTCAATTCAAATTCAAAATACTAAGATGCAAGAAGATAGCAGAAACATCAATACCCTATCAGAGCAATCACAAAAGATTGGTTCTATTGTTGGTACTATTGATGAAATCGCATCTCAAACTAATTTACTTGCATTAAATGCTGCTATTGAGGCTGCTCGTGCAGGTGAAGCTGGTCGTGGCTTCGCTGTGGTTGCTGATGAAGTTCGTGCACTGGCATCTCGTACCGCTGCCTCTACCAAGGAAATTATTGCCATGGTAGCTGGTGTTAAGGCTGATTCTGAAGAAGCTACTACTTCCATGAATGAGTCTGTTGAGGAGATGAATCAGGTTGCTGAAGAAGCTTCAGATCTTGAACACCTTGAGCAACATTCGTGACGCTGTAAACAACGTAAACGATCAGATTATCCAGATTTCTACTGCTGCTGAAGAGCAGATCAATGCAACATCTGAAATCTCTAACAACATGCAGGGTATCTCAGAGATGGCTCAACAGTCTGTTGATGTTGCATCTAATGCTGAGAACGTCGCTGAGTACTGTAAGAATCTGATTAACGGTCTGTTAGACGAGCTTTCCTTCTACACTATCGACGAGTCTAAGATCGATAAGAAGGACATTACTTTTGCACGTATCGATGAGGACGTTGCAAAGGCTATTGAGCAAAGTGCT
>JARHZF010000061.1 GCA_029258325.1 Anaerobiospirillum sp.
CCAGGTATCAAAGTAGGTTCTAGCAAATATAAAGGTAAAGAGTATTTCTATTGAAGAAGATCTATATGAAAATAACTTGAATGATATGGATATGAACCTATTTGATGAAGTTTTATAAAATAAAAAAGGATCTGTGAACCCAGATCCTTTCTTTGTTTTACTCGTATATCATAAAAAACTTATAAAATCCGAGTTTTATATAAGAGGTATATATTATACCTTCTCGCGAATTCTTGCAGACTTACCACTACGTTGACGTAGGTAGTATAGCTTAGCACGACGAACATCACCACGGCGAGTTACTTTAATTGAAGCAATTAAAGGTGAGTGAGTTTGGAATACACGTTCTACACCTTCACCTGAAGAGATCTTACGAACTGTAAATGATGAGTTTAAACCTCTATTGCGCTTTGCAATAACATTACCTTCGTAAGCTTGTAGACGGCTCTTATCGCCTTCAACAACACGTACTTCAACACGAACAGTATCACCTGGGTTGAATTCTGGAATATCAGCACGAATTTGTTCTTTTTCTAGCTGATCAATAATTGGATGGCTGGCCATATTATTTACCTACCTGAATTTTATTTAAAATTGTTTCAACAGAACCATCAAGACCTTTGTCTTTAAGGTAAGATGAGATAAGTTCAATCTCATCCTTTTGTAAATTCTTCGATTGCAACAAATCAGGTCTTCTTTCATAAGTTCGACCTAAAGCTTGTTGTAATCGCCAACGGCGGATTTTTGCATGATCGCCACTTAAAACAATATCAGGAACTCTATCTCCATCTACTATTTCAGGACGTGTGTACTGCGGGAAATGCAGTAAACCTTGAGCAAAAGAATCCTCCTTTGCATTTTGAATGTCACCTAGAACTCCAGGTACCATTCTTGAAACTGCATCGATGACACACATAGCAGGAAGTTCACCGCCCGATAAAACGTAGTCACCGATTGAAACCTCCAGATCAACTTGCCTCTGAAGGACGCGTTCATCAATACCCTCATAGCGACCTGCTACAAGTATGATAGAACCCCAATCATGGAATTTTGTGACCAACGAGTGATCGAGACGTTCTCCTTGAGGAGACATACATACGACCTTGGTTCCCAAAGGTGCTGCTTTACGAGCCTGACTTATAGCATCGCTTAGTGGTTGCACTTTCATTAACATACCAGGACCACCACCATAAGGTTTATCATCAACGGTCTGGTATTTATCATAAGCGTAATCACGAGGGTTCCATGTATGAACTTCGATAAGTCCTCTTTCACATGCTCTGCGTGTTACACCAGATTCTGTTACAGCCACGAACATCTCTGGAAATAGCGAAATTACTCCAAACCACATGTTTAGTAGTCTTCGCCCCATAAAACCCTAATTATGCCAGATTCGAGATCAACATCTGTCACTATAGGGCCTCTAACAAAAGGAATTAATCTTTGATTGTGATTACCTTTTGTTTGGTCAGAGGGAGATACGACCATATAAGGTGCAGCTCCTTGATCCACAACTCTTAGCACTTTGCCAAGACAAACTTCATCATTGCCTATTACTTTGCAACCTTCTAAGTCACATAAATAAAATTCATCATCTGAAGTTGGGGGCAAGCTTGAACGCTTGATCCCTATATCCATTCCTGTAAGAAGCGCAGCTTCTTCACGAACGTTTACCTCACGTAGTTTTACAATGAAACTATCACCGTGTGGTTTCCAAGCTTCTACCTGAACCTCACGCCAGTCTTCTCCACGCCTGCGAATGAACCATGGCGAGTAGTCAAAAAGGTTTTCAGGTTGCTCGGTAAAGGACTGAACTTTTAAATAGCCCTTAATTCCATAAGTCGAACCAAGTCGACCCATAGAGCGTGGTAAATCACCCATATTAATTTATGGTGATAAATTATGCTTCAGCTTCTGCTTTTGCAGCTGCTTCAGCTTCTGCTTTTGCCTTACGACGAGCAACAATTGCTGCGTGCTTATCTTCACGATACTTAGCAACAGCTTCTGCACCCATCTCGTTCTCCTTAATTAAACGTTGAACGCGATCTGATGGTTGTGCACCATTGCCGATCCAGTGATTAACACGATCTACATCTAAACGTAGACGTACTTCTTTACCTTGTGCAATTGGGTTAAAAATACCAACTTGCTCGATGAAACGACCAGTTGCAGCAAAACGTGAATCTGCAACAACAACGTGATAGAATGGACGCTTTTTAGCGCCAACACGACGTAAACGAATGACTACCATTTCGCTAGTACCTATAAATTATTGACAATCTAAACGCAGATTATCTTGTTACAAAAAACAATTTTGGAATTTTAACTCATTTTTATAAAAAATCAAGTTATTTTAAAAGATTTTTATCTTCTAAACATTCCAGACATTGATCCTAAGCCACCCATCATGCCACTCATGGCACTTGCCATCTTTTTAATGCCACCTTTACTCATTTTCTTCATCATCTTTTGTGCACCATCAAATTGACGAAGTAAAACATTAACTTCTTGCACAGGCACACCAGCACCTAAAGCAATACGTCTTTTTCTTGATGCTTTGATAATTTCAGGATGAGCTCTTTCTTTTGGTGTCATAGATCTTACTATAGCAATAATTCTATCTAATGATTTGTCATTTACTTTAGATTTTATTTGTTCTGCATATTGATTAGCACCAGGGAGTTTATCAATTAAACCCATGACGCCACCCATTTTTTTCATTTGTTCAAGCTGAATAATAAAATCATCTAAAGTAAATTTTTGACCTTCAGTTAATTTCTTTGCTAACTCTTTACTATGCTTTTCATCTGCTGTTCTTTGAAGTTCTTCAATAAGTGATAACATATCACCCATATCTAAAATTCTAGATGCAATTCTTTCAGGATGGAATGGCTCTAAAGCCTGAATCTTTTCACCTAAACCTAAAAACTTAATAGGTTTACCTGTAATTTCACGAACAGATAAAGCTGCACCACCACGAGCATCACCATCTGCCTTTGTTAAAATTACACCTGTTAGATCTAATGCTTCATTAAATGCTTTTGCTGTATTTGCAGCATCCTGACCTGTCATAGCATCAACAACGAAAAGAGTTTCTATAGGATCTAATATTGAGTGTAAATCCTTAATTTCAGTCATCATCTCTTCGTCTACAGCAAGACGACCTGCTGTATCTATAATAAGAACATCATAAATTCTTGATTTTGCATAAGTTAAAGCTTCTTGTGCTAAAACTTGTGGTGTCTTACTTGGATCTGAATGATATACTTCAAGACCAATTTGTTCAGATAAAGTATTTAATTGATCAATAGCTGCAGGACGATAAGTATCCACAGAAACCATTAATACTTTCTTTTTTAATCTTTCTTTTATATATAAAGCAAGTTTTGCAGCAGATGTGGTTTTACCTGCACCTTGTAGACCTGCTAATAAAATTACAGCAGGAGGTTGATGAGCTAAATTTAGCTCACTAACTTGACTACCCATTGTTTCTACAAGTTGAGCATAAACTCCCTTAATAAACTCCTGACCTGGAGTTAAACTCATAGAAACTTCTTTACCTAAAGCTCTTTCTTTTACTTTTTGAGTGAAACTCTTTACTACAGGTAAAGCAACATCAGCCTCTAAAAGAGCTGTTCTTACATCACGTATAGTATCTTTAATATTATCTTCAGTAATACGGCCTTGGCCTGATATATTTTTTAAAGTTCGATTTAATCTTTCTGTTAAATTATCAAACATGTCAAAATCCTCTTTTAAGATTGCTTAATTATACATGTTTTATAAAATTTAAGCTTTAAAATAGACATTCTATTTATTTTAAGTAAAAAAAATGGAGGTTCTATAAAACCTCCATCTTTTAGCTTAAATATTACTAAGCTTGATTTGGAATAGCAATTGCTCTTGCAATAATATTTGCAGGCATCTTTTGCTCTAATTGAGTCTTTAAATACTCACTCTTTGATCTTGAATATTCTGTACTATATGTTGAATGATATAACCAGCTATAAGCTTGCTCATACATAGATGGTGAACCATAACCACGTACTAGCATATCAGCCCAACCTAAACGACCAGCTTCAGAACCTAATGAAGCTGCAACTTTCATATAAATTTCAGATTTTGTGACATCTTTACCTACTAGATAACCTTTCTCATAATATCTAGCAAGTCTTTCATAAGCAGGAGCATAAGCATGATCAATAGATTTTTGCATATAAGATAGACCTAATGATACATCTTGTTGTACACATGTTCCTGTTAATAACATGTCGCCCCAAACAAATTCAAAAACAGATACACCAACTTTTCTAGCTAAAGCTTCAATATCTGGAGTAAATTGACACTTGTCAGTATCTTTAATTCTGCTTAAATGTGAGTTACTTTCAACTAAGCTGTTCATCTCCTCAGATGAATACATAGCAACAGTTGCTGTTTCTTCTGAATACTTTTGTAATGAGTAGTCAAGAGAATTTCTTGCTACTTTTACGCGCTCTTCTAAATATAACTGCTCTTGTGTAATGCTATATGCATTTAAACTAACTAAACAAGTAGATAGTAAAGAAACAGTAATCATTGTACTTTTGCAAAAGTCCATGATTCCATCCTTTTATTCGTTTAATACGAATTTATAATAATAATATATTTCACCTAACACCCCCTTTAACGTCTTAATTAATTTTTTCTTTATAGATTTTTTTAATTTTTTTTTAATTTTTACTTTAATAAATAAAAAGAGACCATTTTTTTTCGATATTTATCAAATTTTATACATAAATAAAAAGGCAACATATAAAAAATATGTTGCCCCTTTTTAAAACATTATCTATATATTAGATATTACTTGTTTTCTGCTGCCCATTTTTGAACAAAAGTAACACCTGTTTCAATATTCTTATTAACAACAGGGATTAAATCATCTAGGCATTTTTGCTCATATGCTGATAGAGGACCTAGATCAAGTAATCTTTCCCAACCATTCTTACCAAATACTAAGCCTTGTGAGAAGAATTGAGTATATTTGCCATCACCTTCAACATAGCCATACTCAACAACACCTGGCTCACCTAGTAAACCACGAACAACCTTAAGTGCAAAACGAGCACCAGCTGCAGCCATTGATAATGTTGCAGAACCAGCACCAGCCTTAGCCTCAACAACTTCAGTACCAGCATTTTGAATACGTGTTGTTAATTCTGCTATTCTGTCATCTGCAATAACTTGTGCACCAATTACTTGTGAAATTAAAGGTAAAATAGTTGTACCTGAGTGACCACCAATTACAGGAACTTTCATGCCTTCAACTGAAACACCTAGCTCTGCTGCTATAAATGTTTCTGCACGTAGAAGGTCAAGTGTAGTTACACCAAATAGACGGTGTTTATCATATACACCTTCTGCCTTTAATACTTCAGCTGCAATAGGTACAGTTGAATTTACTGGGTTTGAAATAATACAAATACAAGCTTTAGGACATGCCTTTGCACAGTTTTTAACTAGATTTGCAACGATACCTGCATTTACAGCAAATAAATCATCACGAGTCATGCCTGGTTTACGTGCAACACCAGCTGGAATTACAACAACATCTGAATCTTTTAAAGCTACTTGAAGATCATCACCTGTATAGCCTTCTACAGTCACATCTGTTGGGATGTGGCTTAAATCTTTTGCAACACCAGGTGTAAATGGTGCTACATCATATAAAGCTAAAGATGAACCTGATGGTAGTTGATTTTTTAAAATCATTGATAATGGTTGACCGATACCACCAGCAGCTCCAAGAACAGCAACTTTCATAATATACTCCTGTAAGTGTAATAAAATAACTTGTCTTTAATATTTAATCATTATAGATAAACTTATAAATCTTTCAAGAAGCTAGAATGCTTTGCTATGCTTTGACAAAATTTTCCATTATATTTTATTTTTATTGATATTTTTTATTGTCTAAAAAAAACGTTATATTTATCTATATATAGAAATTTAGATAGAATTTTTCTTAATTTATATAAAAAATAGGTAAAAGTTTTTTCTAAAAATAACATATTGATATATAAAGATTTAATTTTAAAATTTATAAGTAGATCACAAAATTATCATAAACTTTATATTTTTTTTTATTTGCCCAATTCTTGCGAATTTTATATAAAATTAAGCATTTTTTTAAAAAATTTTATTATTCTGTATAAAATGATTATTAAAAAATTAAAAATTAAATTTAAAAAAATTTATTTACATTATTTTTGTATTTTTATAATAGTCAGCTATATAAATAGCTGACCATTTATTAATTATTCTTTAGAAAAATCTAAAAGTTTATAAAGCTCACTTTCTTTTCCATTTAAAACTTTTATAGCATCTTTATACTCTTCAAAAGTTGGAATACGTCCAAGTTTTGCACAAATAGATGAAAGCTCTGCACTTGCTAAATATACATTAGCACCTTTGCCTAAACGATTTGGAAAGTTTCTAGTTGATGTGGATACAACTGTTGCATCATTATGTACCCTTGCTTGATTTCCCATACATAAAGAACAACCAGGTATCTCAATTCTTGCTCCAACACGTCCAAATATTGAGTACACACCTTCTTTTGTTAATTGCTCTTTATCCATCTTAGTAGGAGGAGCTATCCATAATCTTGTAGGTACTTCTGTACTCTCATTTTTTAATATCTCAGCTGAAGCTCTATAATGTCCTATATTAGTCATACAAGAACCTATAAATACTTCATCTATATGAGTATTAGCAACTTCAGATAATAACCTTACATCATCAGGATCATTTGGTGCACATAAAATAGGCTCTTTTAACTCATTTAGATCAATTTCAAGAACATGTGCATACTCACAATCTGAATCAGCCTCAATTAAAGTACCACTTTCAATCCATTTATCCATTTCATCTGCTCTCTTTAAAAGAGCTTCTTTAGATAAATATCCATCATCTGCCATATTTCTTAAAAAAGCACTATTTGATTTTAAATATTTGCAAACAGACTCTCTTGATAAACGAATAGCACAAGCTGATGCAGATCTCTCTGCAGATGCATCTGCTAATTCAAAAGCATGTTCAACATCTAAATGCTCTAATCCCTCAATTTCTAAAATCTTACCTGAAAAAGCATTAATCTTATTTTTCTTATCTACAGTTAATAGATTGTTTTTTATAGCAAAATAAGGAATAGCATGAACTAAATCACGTAAGGTTATACCATCTTGCATAGTTCCTTTAAATCTAACTAAGATAGACTCTGGCATATCTAAAGGCATCATACCTGTAGCACCTGCAAAAGCAACTAAACCTGATCCTGCAGCAAAAGAAATACCTATTGGCATTCTAGTATGACTATCACCACCTGTACCTACTGTATCAGGTAGAGCCATACGATTTAAAAAGCAGTGAATAACACCATCTCCAGGTTTTAATGCAATACCACCTCTATTTATAATAAAACTAGGTAAGGTATTATGTGTTTTTACATCAACCTCTTTTGGATAAGCTGCTGTATGACAAAAAGATTGCATAAATATTTCTGATGAGAATTTTAAACAAGCTAAATCTTTTAACTCATCTCGTGTCATTGGTCCTGTAGTATCTTGAGAACCTACTGTTGATATCTTAACTTCACAATATTCATGTGGTCTTACACCTTTTTTATTACAAGCAAGACCTACAATCTTTTGTGCTCTAGTAAAGCCTTTAGATGTCTCTTCCACCACGTCAAGTTTAGTAAAAATATTTGGCATGTCTTTTTGTAAATACTCACAGGCCTTTTTAGTTAAACTCTTACCTATAATTAAATTAATACGACCTTTTGCTCTAAATTCATCTAATAAAGTTTTTGTTTTTAAAGTAAAAGTAGCTAAAACTTCATCTGAACCATGTTTATAAACCTTACCTTCATGTATTTTTAAATCAACTAAATCTCCATGGTTTATATTGCTTACATCCATTTCTATAGGCAAAGCACCAGAATCCTCTAAAGTATTATAGAAAATAGGAGCAATCTTACCACCAAAAACAAAACCACCTTGTTTTTTATTTGGTACAAAAGGAATATCCTCACCAATATGATATAAAAGTGAATTAGTAGCACTCTTTCTTGATGAACCAGTACCTACTACATCTCCTACATAAACTAAAGGATAACCATCTTCTTTTAAACTTTGAATTAATTTTATAGGACCACGCACACCCTCTTCATCTGCTTTTAATCCATCACGTGAATTTTTAAACATAGATAAAGCATGTAATGGTATGTCAGGACGAGACCATGCATCTGTTGCAGGAGAGAGATCGTCTGTTGTAACTTCACCTGTTACTTTAAATACTTTTAAGGTAATACTATCTAATATTGATTCTTGTTTAGTAAACCATGTAGCTAAAGACCATCTTTGCATTAAATCTTGTGCATACTTATTGCCTTTATCACATAAATCTTTCACTAAATCAAAGGCATCATAAATCATAATAATGCTTTCAAGTGCATCTACTGCAAATGGAGCTAATGTTTCATCCTCTAGAGCACAAATTAAAGGTTTTACATTATAACCACCTTTCATTGTACCTAATATTTTTATAGCTTTTTCCTTATTGATAACTGTAGATACTACTTCATCTTTTAAAATTTGTTCTAAAAATTCTGCTTTTACTTTAGCACTATCATCAACACCTGGTAATATTCTATTTTCAAATAGATCTAATAGCTCTTGCTCTAAACCTATAGGTGTTTCTTTTAAAAGAGCACATAAACTACTTACCTTTGCAACATCTAAAGGTAAAGCCTCAATTGACATACTCTCACGTATTGCATTCTCTTTCTTGTATTGATCTAAAAACATTTAAAACCTCAATCATTAACCATTTTGTTTTAGTATATAAAACTTTCATTTCAAAAGGCTAAATATAGTGTTTTGCACAAATAAAGGTCATAAATGTTTAAAAGAACTATCTATACCTACTCCAATCAAAGTAAATACCAGGATCTGTTTTCCTTTTTGGTGCAATTTCACTATGAGCTGCAATATTATCTTTTATATCTATATATGTTTTTTTAAGAAGTTCTATAACTTCATCTAATGTTTTATATTGTTCTTCTGTATAAGGTAAATCGTCAGATCCCTCTAACTCTATACCAATACCATAGTCATTACATTCTTTTTTATCTTTGTATATAGAACGACCTGCATGCCATGCTCTATCTAAAAAAGAAACATATTGAGTTATCTTTCCTTGTCTATTTATAAAAAGATGTGTAGATAATTCTACATTATAAATATCTTGAAAATAAGGATGAGCATCTTTATCTAATTTTCCTAAAAAAAGATCATCTACATAAGGCGTATTAAATGTTTTAGGAGGTAGAGCTATACAATGTATAACTATTAAAGATATATCAAGAGGTTTTGGTCTTTTATTAAAAAAAGGAGTTGGCACTTGCCTAACTCCTTCTATCCATCCTGCACGTATGTGCATACTAAATTCCTGCAGGTGTTAATACACCATTATCAATATACTCAATAGCACTCTCTTTAGTTTCTTTCATTATGTTTACTATTTCATAATTTCTACAATCACTAAGAAGTGCTCTTAAAAGTTTATTATTAAGTGCATGTCCTGTCTTATAAGCAACAAAATCACCTAAAATACTTCTGCCATCCATATATAAATCACCAATTGCATCTAGCATTTTGTGTTTTACAAATTCATTTGGATAACGAAGACCATCTGGATTTATTACTCTATAATCATCAAGAACAATTGCATTCTCAAGAGAACCACCTAATGCTAGTTGATGAGCATGCATATACTCAACATCTTTCATAAAGCAAAAAGTTCTTGCTCTTGATACTTCACGTGCAAAAGATTCACCTGAAAAATCCAAATAAAATCTTTGACTTTCTTTTTCCATTGCTGGGTGATTAAAATCAATAGTTAAATCTAAAGAGAAACCATTTTCACTTGGATTTAACTCTGCCCATTTATCACCATCTTCAACTCTTACTTTTCTTAAAACTCTTAAAAATTGTTTAGGAGCATCTAAATCAACAACACCTGTTGATGTAAATAAATAGATAAAAGGTTGAGCTGAACCATCCATAACAGGAACTTCAGGAGCATTTACATCTACATAAAGATTATCAATACCTAAAGCTGATAATGCTGCTGTTAAGTGTTCTACTGTTGAAATTCTTACGCCATCTAAATTTACTAATGCTGTACAAAGTTGAGTGTCACGCACAGACTCTGCATTACATTTCATAACAACATTAGGATCTAAATCTGTTCTTGTGTAAACAATTCCAGTATTAGCAGGGGCAGGGCGAAATGTTACATTCACTGCTTTTCCAGAGTGAAGACCTATACCTGTAGTAGAAACTATTTTTGATACAGTGCGCTGCTTAATCATGCAAACTACCTTCCTAAAAGATAAATTTAATCTAGTATTACTACTAGACACACAAGTTTTTTTTTCCCTAACTAAATTATTGTAATTTGCTATAGTGTTTTATTTGAATGTAGAGTATACATTACTTAGGTAAAATGTAAAGTAATTAACTTGAGCTAATCTTGTAATTTATGAATATATAGGAAATTATTATCATATTAATCTATTTAAAATTATACTTTTGTATAATTTTAAACATACATACATGTATGTATTATTAATAAAAAATGGTGCCTTTTTAAGCACCATTTTTATTTAAAGCTTTATTAATTTATTAGTCAGCTTTATTTCTTAAAATATTTGGAACTTCCCAAAGATCTGCTGGTTCGTCTTTTGTAGATAATCCACTTTGACCAACTCTCATTTCACCATTTGATACAGATAACTCTTGAGGAGTTGCACCAGAACCACCAATAGATACAGTTCTATGTTGATTATTTGGTGTTGCTGTAAATGGATTTGGAGCTGAAGATTGTAAAGATACTTCAGGTGTTTTACTTCCATCTTGTGTCATACTAAAGAAATGACCTTGACCACCTTCAGAACTTAAACCAACTGGTGATTGTGTTATAGCATTATTTCTTCTAATAGATGCTTGTGCACGAGCAACAGCTGCAGAACTATCTAAACCTGGAGTATCAGAACCTGAGAAACCAGTAATTAAAATTGTAATAGAAATTTGATCTTCACCTAACTTATCGTCAAATGCTAAACCAAACTTACAATCTGCATTTTCATCAGCATAGCTTTGAATTGCATTATTAACCTCTTCCCATTTTGCAATAGGGAAGTTTGGATTTATACGAGAATGTACTAGAAGACCTGCTGCAGATGAAATATCAACTTGCTCAATTAATGGAGAGTGAATAGCCTTTTGAATAGCATCTTCTACAAAGTTTGCACCTTGACCTATACCAGTACCGATCATAGCATGACCACGATCTCTCATAATTGCTTCAACGTCTGCTAAGTCTAGGTTTATATAACCTGGCTTAATTGCATCAATGATACCACGTACTGAATTGTAAAGAACATCATTAGCTTCATGGAAAGCATTTACAATTGAAATATTTGCACCTAAGTTCTTTAATAGTTTATCGTTATCAACAACAATTAAAGAATCAACATGCTTTGAAAGCTCTGTGATACCTGCTTCTGCGTTTACTCTATGTCTCTTGCCCTCAAACTTAAATGGTTTTGTAACAACAGCAATAGTTAAAGCACCTGTCTCTTTAGCAACTTCAGCAATAATAGGTGATGCACCAGTACCAGTACCACCGCCCATACCTGCTGTAATAAAGACAATCTTTGAGTTTTGAAGAAGCTTCTTAACATCTTCTCTTGACTCTTCAGCAGCTTTCCTACCCTTGTTAGGATCACAACCTGAACCTAAACCATTAGTTAGCTTTACACCAATTTGAACAACTTTGTGAGCAGTAGATCTTGAAAGTGCAATAGCATCAGTGTTAACAGCAATAAATTGAACATCAGCTAAACTCTGATTAATCATATGCTGAACGGAGTTGCCACCGCCACCACCAACACCTACAACACGAATTGTACATTTGCAAGGTGTGTGAATACCTATCTCATTGCTAATCTCGTCGTTTTCGGTATCTGAAACCGACTCTACTTGAAAATCGCTCATTTTATATCTCACTTAAAGATCGGTAATCTAATACCAATACACTATCAAATTATATATATTATAAACAAAAATTATTTTTTTTTGCTAATTTAAAATTCTTTTGATAGCCAATCTTTGATCGCTTTCAAAGTCCTTTTACCTTTTCCCTTAGGAATGTCTTCCTCTTTTGCACTATTTTCATCACTTGCAAATTTGGAAAAACGTAATAAACCTATAGATACAGCATGATCTGGATCTCTTATTTGAGGATCATCACCTGTAACTCCAATACATCTTCCTATCTTAACTTTAGCAGGAACACCATTATGTCTTGGATTTAAACAAGAGGCTACTAATTTATCTACACCTCTAAGTTTTGCCATACCACCTGTAATTACAAAACCTGCACCTAAATTTAAGTGACCTGATTGTAATTCTCTTACATGTCTTTCAATTGAATTACAAATACTATTACAGATATCACCTATACCTCTAGCAATAACATCTGCCATTACTATAGTATCAATAAATACATCTTCTTCAAGACCATCTTCTATTCTTGCAGGTATTTTATATAAATGATTTTGATATTCCTCTTCTGTCATTAAATCTCTATGTGCTACACCATGACGAGTCTTTAAAAGCTCTGCCATATATAAAGGCACATGAAACTCAGATGCAATAGCTTCTGTAATTTTATTTCCACCTCTATCAATAGAAAAGGATATAACTAATTTCTTTTTATCATAAACGCAAACATCAACTGTACCACCACCAAAATCAATTAGACAAACACCAATTTCCTTTTCAGCTTCAGTTAAAACAGCATCAGCTGCAGCAATACCTGAAAATACTACCTGATCTACTGCTACATTTGAAGATAAAGATGTTATAGCAGATCTAAAATTTTGTTCTTGATCTTTTGAACAAGTAATTAAATGTACAGCTACACCTAAACGCATAGCATGAAGACCTATAGGATTTATAACATCTGCATTATTTTCAACTATGTAATTTTGAGGAATTACATGAATAATGTGATTACCCTCAGGTGGTCTTACAGATCGTGCATTTTCAATAGCCTTATTTTTATCTATTACACTAACTACTCTTGACTGTACAGTAGCATTTCCTTCATCATTATATGATTTTATATGAAAACCTGTAATATTTATAACACAATGTTCTAAACTAGTTTGTGTTTGTGTTTCATACTCATTTACAAATGTTGATAAAGCATTAGATAAAGCAGGTAAATCACAAACAGAACCTGCAATAATACCTATAGATGGTATTTGATTGTAATAAGTTATAGTTACTTGTCCATCATTTTGAACTTCACCTGCAACTATACGAATAACACTTGAGCCTAAATCAATAGCTACTAAGGTAGAACTTTGCTTTTGTTTTTTATGTCCACCACTATTAGTTTTTTTTTCTTTAGCCATTGAAAAAATCATGACAAATGCCTCTTAAACCATTTATTTTTTATCGTGCTTTTTAATTGCAAAACCAACATCATATCTTAAATCGATATATTCTACATCAGTTTGCAAAAATCCTGTTTTAGAAAAAGATTCTAAAAAAAGATCTAACCTTTTTAAAAGATTATTATTACCGACATCTCGTCCTAATATAATCCACATGCCACTTTGTAGTTTTATTCTATAACTTCTTACACTATCTAAAAAAACAGCCTCAATATGATAAGGCGTACCTTTTAGCTTATTTAAGAATATTACAGCATGCTCAAATACCTCATGAGCTAAATCATCATGATTTGCACCTAACTTTACAAGAGGATCTTTAAAGTTTGACATATCAGGATAAAAAACTGTCTTACTTTTAGCATCATATATACCATTATCATTCCAAAAGGCTGTAGCCATATGCTCTACTATAGAAACAACAACAGTATCAGGCATTTTCTTTTTAACAGAAACATTTGCAACCCAAGGCAGTTGTAAAAGCTCATTATGTAATGGTGTTAGATCTAATGTTGCTATATTTTTATTTGCAATTAAAGGACTTGCTGTAGCAACAATTTCTTTTTTAGTAAGCCTTTTTAAAGATCCCTCAATTTCAATTGCTTTAACAGGTAACACACTATCAGATTGTATATTACTTTTTAGATAAAAGTAAACATAAGATACTGCAGTTATAGAGATAAAAAAGAAAGCTATAGAAAAAAGGATATAACCCCTTGTTTTTCCTCTTTTATGATTTCTTGTAACTGCCACTTATTTACCTTTACTTATTGATGATAGCTCTCGTGCTATAGAAACAACATTACCTGCACCTTGTGTAATAACAATATCATCTTCTTTACATAAAGATTTTAAGAGCTCTATTGCTTCTTCTTGATTTTCTACAAAATGAGGCTCTATTTTACCTAAATCTCTAATAGATCTACATAAGTGTCTACTGTCTATATTAGCAATAGGCTTTTCACCTGCTGAATAAACCTCAAGTAATAAAAGAACATCAACATTTTGTAATACTTTAATAAAGTCTTCATAAAGATCACGTGTTCTTGTATATCTATGAGGTTGAAAAATCATAACAAGACGTTTTGTAGGAAAAGCATCTCTTGCAGCTTTAATTGTAGCTAAAACTTCTGTTGGATGATGGCCATAATCATCAATAACAGTTATATTTTTATTATTTAAACTTATGCCATCATAACGCTGAAAACGTCTACCTACACCTTCAAATTCACGTAAAGCTTCAATAATAGCATCTTTTGAAATCCCCTCTTCCATTGCTACTGCAACAGCTGCTGTTGCATTCTTTGCCATATGAAGACCAGGTAGAGATAGCTCTATATCAATAACTTCTTGATTTTTACAAATAATAGAAAATTGAGAGCCAAGACCTTTTGCTTTATAGTTTATAAGCCTAAAATCTGCCTTTTCATTTTCACCATAAGTAATAATACTTCTATGAATAGATGGTATTATTTCTTCTATTGAAGCATCATCAATACAAACTACACAAACTCCATAAAAAGGAAGATTATGTGCAAATTCTACAAATGTTTCTTGTAACTTTCTAAAATCACCACCATAGGTCTCTAAATGATCAGGCTCTATATTAGTGATAATAGACATCATAGGTTGTAAATGTAAAAAAGAAGCGTCAGATTCATCTGCCTCTGCTATTAAATATCTTGATGTACCTAATCTTGCATTAGTACCTGCTGAATTTAATAAACCACCTATAACAAAAGTAGGATCTAAATTAGCTTTAGCAAAAATACTTGCAATTAAACTTGTAGTTGTAGTTTTACCATGTGTTCCTGCTATAGCAATACCATAACGATAACGCATAAGCTCAGCTAACATCTCTGCACGACGTACTACAGGAATTCTATTTTGTAATGCATATGCAATTTCAGGGTTTTCTTGAGATATTGCAGATGATATTACAACAACACTTGCACCCTCTACATGTTCTGATTTATGACCTATAAAAACAGTTATGCCTTTATTTTCAAGTCTTTGTGTTGTTTGAGATTTAGCAATATCAGATCCTGATACTATATAACCTTCATTATGTAAAACCTCAGCAATACCACACATACCTGTACCACCAATACCCACAAAGTGTATTCTTTTAATCTTATGCATAAGTGGCACAGCAAGTTTAATTTCAGAACAAATTTCTCTCATTTTTTATACCTAAGTTCTAAGAACATGTATTGTACAAAATTAAACAAATTTTATAAATTATCAATAATTGATAATATTTTATCTGTTGAATCTATAATTGCTATTTCATGTGTTTTTAAAGACATTTTTTCTAATTTATCTTTATTTTCTAATAAATCATCTAAAATATCTTTCATCTTTGTATCTATATCCTTTTGTGGTACTAATAAAGATGCTTTTTCATTTACCATAGACATAGCATTTAAAGTTTGATGATCATCAACTGCTGTTGGTAGCGGCACAAAAACAGCAGGAAGATTACAAGCACTAACTTCAGCTACTGTTAAAGCACCTGCTCTACATACTATTAAATGAGCATTATCAAGCTCTTTATCCATATCTTTTATAAATTCAAGGACACGTACTTCAAAATCAGCATCTTTATAAAGTTCTTTTACAGACTCTTCGTTACCTTTGCCTGTTTGATGTAAAAGACAAAAATCTTTATTTTTTAAACTTTTAAAAATAGCTGGTAATTTATCATTTAATGCTTTAGCACCTAAAGAACCACCTACAACTAAAATATTTATCTTACCTTTAAAATCTTTTTCTTTATTATATAAAGATACAATACTCTCACGTACAGGATTTCCTACATAAGAGACATTACTACCCTCAAAAGCACCTTTAAAACCTAATAAAATCTTAGTTGCAAATTTAGCTAATATTTTATTAGTAAGACCTGCTTTGGCATTTTGCTCATGAAGTATTAGAGGAATATTTAAAAGCTTTGCAGAAAGACCACCGGGACCTGAGGCATAACCCCCCATACCTATACAAAGATCAGGCTTAAATTCTTTTATAATTTTTTTAGATTGATTTACAGATTTTAAAATCATAAATGGTGCTTTTAATAATCTTAAAATACCATTGCCTCTAATACCTTGTACATCTATATACTTAATATTAAAGCCATGCTCTGGTACTAGTTTTTCTTCCATACGACCTCTAGTACCAAGCCATAAAATTTCACATCCTCTTTGCTCTAATTTTTTTGCAATAGCTATAGCTGGAAATACATGTCCACCAGTACCACCTGCCATAATTAAAACCCTATTTAACTTCATTTACTCAAGCCTCTTTTTGCTTTTTGTAATCAATTAATTTATTACGCCACTCATAATCAATACGCATTAATATACCAATACCAACCATAGTAACCATAAGTGATGAACCACCATAACTTATAAGTGGTAAGGTTAAACCCTTAGTAGGTAAAGCTCCTGATGCAGCACCTATATTAATTACTGTTTGCAAACAAAACCAAAGTCCAATACCAAAAGCAACATAACCTTGAAAAATTGAACCTTTTTTCAAAATTTTAAAAGATAAAAATATAGCTTTTACTACAATTATAAATTCAAGAAAAATAACAAAAGCCATACCTAAAAAGCCAAATTCTTCACCTAAAATTGAAGTAACAAAATCGGTGTGAGCCTCTGGGAGATAACCTAACTTTTGAACTGAATTACCTAGACCCTCACCACTTAAACCACCTCGACCAAAAGCCATTAGAGATTGAGTTAACTGATAGCCAGAACCAAACTCATCTTGCCATGGATCTAAAAATGAAGTAACACGTGCTACTCTATATGGTTGAAAGATAATTAGGAAAATTGCAATTACAGCAATAGATGCTGATGTTATTATATATTTTGTAAGACCTGCACCTGCTACAAATAATATACCTAAAGTTATTGAAGTTACTACCACAAGAGAACCAAAGTCTGGTTGTAATAGAAGTAAAAGAGCAATAACAGCTACAAAAAGCATTGGTTTTATAAAGCCAATCTTAGTAAATCTTACTTCTAAGATCTTTCTATCTGTATAATTTGAAAAATATATAATCCAAAAAAGTTTTAAAACTTCAGCAGGCTGTATATTAAAAAAACCAAACTCAATCCATCTTTTTGCTTGATTAATTTCACGACCTATTATAAGAACCAAAATTAATAAAAATAAGGTAAAAACTAAGCCATGAATAGCATAGCTCTCCCATACTTTAGATGGAATTCCTATAGTAACAAGACCTATAAATAAACCTATAGCTACATAAACTAATTGTCTTTTCATGTAGTGTTGCTCATCACCAAATCTTGTTAAAGCCTCCATTACAGAGGCTGATGATATTAAGATAACACTTATACCTAATAAGGCTAAAGTACATAATAGTAAAACTCTATCATAACCTATAGGTGTCTTATCTTTTCTATAGTAAGAACTATTAAAAGCCATTATGATTTTGACTCTAAGTTATTCACCATATTTGCAAAAACACGTCCTCTTTCTTCATAACCTGTAAATTGATCAAAAGATGAACATGATGGTGATAATAAAATAGCACTGCCTCTAGGTGCTTTTTCAAAAGCATTGTTTAAAGCCATCTTTAAATTTAATAGCTGTGTACACTTATCCTCTGATAAAACTTTAAATAAAGCTGCATCTTTACCATAACAGTAAATATGCTTTACTTCTTTATTTAAATATTTCTTTAAAGGTGAAAAATCTTGCCCCTTACCAATACCACCTGCTAAAAGATAAATACCATTTTTATATTTATTAGCCAAACCTTCAATTGCAGCTATAGTTGATGCAACATTTGTAGCTTTTGAATCATTGAAAAAATCAATACCATCTAAAGTTCTTACTTTTTGACATCTATGATCAAGACCTACAAAAGATGTTAATGCACCTTTTATAACATCATCATCAATATTTAAACTTTTAACTAAAGCAATAGCAGCAAGAGCATTTAACTCATTATGCTTACCTACAATTGTAAGTAAATCTATATTTAGATACTCTTTTTTATCTACTGTTAAGAAATGACCTTTAGATATATGCTCTGTACCATAATCTTCATTAGAAAAACCAAAAGATGCCTTTATTTTTGCTTTATCTTGAGGATATGTTTCTTTATCTTCTCTATTTACTACTACATAATTACAATTTAAGAAAATTCTTTCTTTTGCTTTTTTATATAGATTTATGTCGCCATCATATCTATCTAAATGATCTTCTGAAATATTTAAAATAGTACATGCAGTTAAATTTAATGATTTAGTAGTCTCAAGCTCAAAAGATGATAGTTCAAGTACATAAACTTCAACATCATCAGCTAAAATATCAAAAACAGCATTACCAAAATTTGCACCAATAACAGCTCTTTTATTAGCCATATTTAAAATATGACCAACTAATGCTGTTACTGTAGATTTTCCATTTGAACCTGTTATACCAATAATTTTAGTATTTTTATGATTTAAATTTATTTCACGAGCAAAAAGCTCAATATCGCCTACAACTTCAACACCTTTTTCTATAGCATAAGCTATTTCTTTTGTTTGTAGGGATATGCCAGGACTTACAACTAACATGTCATATTGAGATAAAAGATCTTTATCTAGTGGTCCTAACTTAATATCAAGACCATGTGGCATCTCCTCAATATGTGGTGGGTTTAATCTTGTATCAAAAATAGATAATTGCTTTAAATCATGCTTTAAAAGATAACCTACTGTTGCAATATTTGAAATGCCAATACCAATAACAGCTATCTTAAGACCATTTAAATTTGCATTCATATATTATCCTCTAACGTAGCTTTAATGTTATTAAACCAATTAATACTAATACTATAGTTATAATCCAAAATCTCATAAAGACACGAGGCTCTGGCCAACCACCTTTTTCAAAGTGATGATGTATAGGAGCCATCTTAAAGATACGCTTGCCTCTCATCTTAAATGAACCAACTTGTAAAATAACACTTATTGTTTCTATTACAAAAATACCACCCATAATAAATAGAAGTATTTCTTGACGAATTAAAATAGCAATAATACCTAAAACAGCACCTAAAGCTAATGAACCTACATCACCCATAAATACTTCAGCTGGATATGTATTAAACCAAAGGAAACCTAAGCCTGCACCTACAATACAAGTACATGCCACAACAAGTTCTGATGCTTGTGGAATATATGGAATATATAAATAACTTGCAAAGTTAGAGTTTGATGTTACCCATGCAATAATGCCAAGACCTGCAGCTACTGTAATTGTAGTTGTAATAGCAAGACCATCTAAACCATCTGTTAGATTTACTGCATTTGAAGAACCTGTTAATACAAAATAAGCAAGAGGAATTATTAAAAAGCCTATATCTGGCATAAACTCTTTAAAGAAAGGAATAACTAAAGTAGTTTCTTGTGGAGTTTTTGCAAAGCCATAAATACAACAAGCAAGAGTAATAGCTACAGCTGATTGCCAAAAATACTTATATTTAGCACGAAGACCACCTGTGTCTTTTCTTGATATTTTTAAATAGTCATCTGCAAAACCAATAGCACCATAGGCTATAACAGTTGCTATAGTGTAAAGTGTATATAAAGAATCAAGTCTACACCATAAAAGCATTGTAAGAACAATACTTCCATTAATTAAAATACCACCCATAGTAGGTGTACCTTGCTTCTTTAAATGACTTTCAGGACCATCTTTTCTTATAACTTGACCAAAGTGTAACACTTGTAATCTACGAATAATCTTAGGACCTATCCATAAAGATATTAATAGTGCTGTAAAAAGTGCCATTGCAGATCTGAAAGTTAAATATTCAACAACACGTAAAGATGGAACATATTGTGAAAAATATTCAGATAGTAATACTATCATTTATTTTTGCCTCTTAATCTTAACTCATTTGTAATAATATCCATATGCATAGCATGAGATCCCTTTACAACAATAGTACAATTTTTATGATTATCTATAATTGTATTTATATAGGTTAAAATAGATTTATGATCTGCAAAATGTGTAGCATGATGACCCATAGCCTTTACTGAATTTAAAGATTGAGGTCCTATACATAAAAGTTTATCTACCTTATCTGTACAGAATTTACCTACCTTTTGATGTAAGGCAACAGATTCTTGTCCAAGTTCACCCATATCACCAAAAACCATAACTTTAAATCCATCATATTTATTTAAAGTATTAATAGCAGCTATAACAGCATTGTAACTTGCATTATAAGCATCATCTATTAAAGTAAAATCATCAAACTTTTCTACATTAAAACGACCTGCTATAGATACTGTATCATTAAGACCTTTCTCAATAGCATCTTTTGTAGCTCCTGCAAGATAAGCAAGAGAGGCTGCAGCTGCTGCATTTTGAGCATTATGTGAGCCTATTAAATTTAAGTGAATATCTACACTAAAATCCTTATGCACTAAAGTAAAATCTGTACTTTCTGTACTTTCTTTTAAATTAGTTATAGAGAAAAGACAGTCTTTTGCTGTACCATAATATTGTAGTGCTTTATTTTCAATATATTCTTTATAGTCTTTACACCAGCGAGGAAACCATTCACTATCATATGGTATTAAAGATTTACCACCTGCTTTTAAAACACAATCTAAAATTTCACTTTTACCCTTATATACACCCTCATAAGAGCCAAAACCCTCGATATGTGCTCCACCTACATTTGTAATTAAAGAAATTTCACTTTGCACAAATTCACAAGTTCTTTTTAAATCATTTAAATGACTTGCACCTTGCTCAATAACTGCATACTCTGTATCTTTATCTATAGTAAGTAAGGTTAGTGGTACGCCTATATCATTATTAAAATTGCCTTGTGTAGCTATTGTTTTACCCATCTTTGATAAGATAGATAAAGTCATCTCTTTTACAGTAGTCTTACCACAAGAACCTGTTATAGATACTACTTTAGCCTTTGACTTTTCAACAACTAAAGCACCACATAAACCTAAAAGTCTTTGTGTATCTTCACATATGATATAAGGTTCTTTTAAACCATCTACCTTTTTTGATACAGCAATAAAAGAAGCTCCATTATTTATAGCATCTAATACAAAGTTATGAGCATCAAACTTTTCGCCTATTAATGCTATAAATAAAGTATTTTTATCAGCACAATTTTTAGAATTAGTGCTGACATTTAACACAGTGCTATCTTCACCTACTAAGGTAGCATTAGCTTTTTTACAAAGCTCGCTTAATGTAAATTCTATCAAGATTACACCTCTAATAATTTTTGAGCTTCTTCTCTATCTGAAAAATGTATAGTCTTATCTTTAAAAATCTGATAATCCTCATGACCCTTACCTGCAATTAAGATAATATCTTTTTCATTTGCAAGAGAGTAAGCTTTATTTATAGCCTCATGTCTATCTAAAATTATTTCAACATTTTTAGCTAAAGATACACCTGTTTTCATATCCTCAATAATATCAAGAGGATTTTCTGTACGTGGATTATCTTCTGTAAAAATAGCCATATCAGAATAAATAGATGCTTTCATAGCCATTTGTGGTCTCTTACCTTTATCCCTATCACCACCACAACCAACTACACATATAACCTTACCTGAATTGCAATGCTCTTTACATGCTACTAAGGCTTTTTCAACACCATCTGGAGTATGAGCATAATCAACAATAATGCGAGGCTTACCCTCTTTTAAATAACATTCCATACGTCCTGGAATTGCTTTTATCTTATCAACAACACTAGAAATATCTTTGAGGGAAATATTTAATGTTTGTAAAATAGCAACAGCACATAAGAAATTAGATACATTGATCTTACCTAAAAGATTTACCTCAACATTATCTAATATTCCTGATGAAGCATTAGCACTTATAATAAAACCATTTTCTTTATATGTTACTTTTTTAAGTTCTACAAAAGGACTTGAGGTAATACTCTTTAACTCTGATTTCTTTGTAGTATAAAGAACAGAACAACCTGTCTTTCTTAAATAAGCACTACCTACAGAATCTTCTTCGTTAATTACAACTTTATGTGGATTTACTCTATCTAAAAAGCTCTCTTTAGCATTTTGATAATCTTCCATAGTCTCATGATAATCTAAGTGATCACGAGTTAAATTAGTAAAAGCACCACAAGAGAAACTTAAACCATCAATGCGACCTTCACATACACCAATAGATGAAACCTCAAGAGTTGCAAATTGAGCTCCATCTTTTTGATATTCATCTAAAGCACGACAGAGATAAACAAGATCAAGTGTTGTATTACTACTTTTATTTAAATTAGGTAAAAATCCATAACCTAATGTACCAAAAACTGCACATTTAAAGCCAAGAGCATCAAGCATAGTTGCAACAAGATGAGTTACAGTACTCTTACCATTTGTACCTGTTACACCTATTAATCTTAATTTTTTAGATGGGTAGTCGTAAAACCAATTTATAAACTCACCTTCAGTTACTGTAGATGGTATATAGAAAAAGGTAATATCTTTATCATTAAAGCGACTTTGTACACCTTTTTTAGAGTAATTTTCAGATAATATTACAAGCTTAACGCCTTTTTTAATAACTTCATCTAAAAAATCTAAAGCATCATGATTCTTGCCCTTTCTTGCAAGGAAAATATCATCTTTAGTTACTTTGCGTGAATCTATCTCTATATTTTCAAATGAAATTTTTTTATCTGCAACTAAAGATTGTTTCTTTAATTTTTTCTTAATTTCAAATAATGTTTTAGCCATTTTTCTTCTCTTATTTTAATTTACTTAAGGTCATAAAGTTATTCATTATACAACCTATAAAATAAACCTTATAACTTCTTGTTAGATTTTTTACAATTAAACTTTATTTAATTGTATAGTCATAAAGAAAGCCTTTTTAAATAAGGCTCTCTTTATTTTAATATTTTTTATTTATCAGGTGGAACATTATATAGTTGTAAAGCTCGTGTCATGACTTCTCTAAAGATAGGTCCTGATACTGTACCACCATAAATACTTCCTTTCTTTGGATCTTTTACTATAGCAACAAGTGCAAAGCGAGGATTTGAAATAGGAGCAAAACCTGCAAAGCTTGATATATAGTTATTTGAATAACCACCTACAGAGGCTATTTTAGCTGTACCTGTTTTACCTGCAATTCTATATTTGTTAATAGTAGCACGTCCACCTGTACCTGCCTCAACTACAGTCTCTAAAGCATCATGCATTCTCTTTATTTCTTTGACATTTGCAATTTGAATTGCATTGCTTTTATCATACATTCTAAGAATAGATACAGGATGATATTGACCATAATTTGCTAAAGTTGCATAAGCTGATGTTAATTGTAAAGCAGTAACTGCAATACCATAACCAAAACCTATAGTAGCTTTATCAATTTCAGACCAAAACTTTCTATGCTCATTTAATCTACCTGATACCTCACCTACTAAACCTGAAGATGTAGCAGCACCAAAACCAAATCTTTGTAAGGTTTTTATAATATCTTGAGGTCCTTCACGAAGTGCAATTCTAGCCATACCTGTATTTGATGAATACTTAATGATATCTTGTAAAGTACCTGTACTCATATAGTGAGTATCTTTTATAGTTTTACCATTTACAATAAAAGGTCTAGTATCAAAAACTTCATTCCATGATATTAAATTATGCTCAAGGGCTGATAAGGATACAAAAGGTTTTAAAGTAGAACCAGGCTCAAGTGTATCAGTTACAGCTCTATTTGTTGCATTTTTACTATCAAATACACTTCTATCATTTGGATCAAAAGAAGGATAATTTACCATAACTAAAACTTCACCTGTTTTAACATCCATTAAAACACATGTTGCAGATTCAGCATCAAAATCAGAGACTACCTTTTCAAGTGTAGTATAAGCAAAAGCTTGTAATCTATCATCTACAGATAAACGTAAATTACCACCAGCACGACCTTCTTCTAGTACTTGAATATTTTCAATAACATGTCCAAGTCTATCTTTTTTAGCTACATGACGTGTTGCATGAGCTGTAAGATAACTATTAAAACTTTGCTCTACACCATAAATACCATTACCCTCTGAGTTTAAAATTCCAACTAAATGGGCATTTATATTACCTGTAGGATAATATCTTTGATAATTATCATTAATTAAAATACCTTGAATTTTTAAAGCCTCAAGTTCTGATGCTTTATCTAATGGCATATATTGTTTTAATTTAACATGTCTTTTTTTAGGATCTTTAATCTTCGCAATTAGCTCTTCTTTATCCATATTAAGAAGATTAGCTATTTTTTCTATTTTTTCTTTATTTTGTAAGATGTTTTCTTGATGTAATAATTGAGAGTCTGCATAAATAGTTTTTACAGGCACAGAAATGGCAAGAGGTTTACCAAATCTATCAGTAATAATTCCTCTTGCAGGTTCAAAAGTATAATGACGTATAACTCTATTATTGCCCTCTTTAATTAAATACTCAGGATGCCATACTTGAATCCATAAAAGTCTTGTAATTAAAAAGGCAAAAGATACTAATACAACTATACATACAATGATAATACGAAAGTTGCTTATACCATAATCAGTATTTTTCACATAACACCTTTTGTATTATCTATTTAAATTAATAACAAGTTCAGCTTCAGTTTTTGTTGTCATCATACCAAGCCTTTCAACTGCAGCCTTTTTTATCTCTGTATGTTCAGATAACTTTTGTTTAGTTGCTATTAATTCAAGCCATTTTTTATGTAGGTTTTCATTATCTGTTAAAACCTGATTGTATTTAGCTACTATATTACGTGTTTCTTGTACTTGATGGATCTTGTAAACACATAAAACACAAAGAACAAAAGCAAGTATATAGGTTAAGATGTGCTCTTGTATATCTAAAACAATAGATTTGAATAAAGAGTGCTTATGCACAACTAAATTCTTATCAATACCACAACTTGCACCATATATTCTATTTTGAATATGTTCTTTTATATCTATTTCCTGAATTTTTTTAGAAGTCTTTAAAACCTCTTCTTCCTTTTCAGATTCAAATAGAATTATATTCTCATCATCTTTATTGAGATCGTTATCAAAATCATCTATAGGTTTAGTATTTGTCATACCCACCTCTTATCTTGCATTACGTCTTGCTACGCGTAAAGTAGCAGAACGTGAACGGATGTTTTCTGATAACTCTTGTTCTGATGCCTTTATAGCTTTACCTACAATAGTAAGTTTTGCATGTTCTTTCTTTAACTTTTCAAGCTCACTATCAGTAATTGGTAAACCACGAGGTATATCAGGACCTTGAGATTTTTCCTTGTAAAAATGCTTTACAATTCTATCTTCTAGAGAATGGAATGTAATTACACATAAAAGACCATTGTCAGATAAAACATCTAAAGCATCATTTAATGCTGTTTTAAGCTCATCTAACTCATGATTTACTTCTATACGCAGTGCTTGAAAACAACGTGTTGCTTTATGTTTAGGACCAACTTTACCAGGAATTGCACCTGCAATAATATTAGCAAGTCTTTTGGTAGATACTATATCTTCAGTTTCTCTATATCTAACAATAGTTGAAGCTACACGATTTGCAAATTTCTCCTCGCCATATACTTTAAAGATATAAGCAAGTTCACTTTGTGAATATGTATCAATAATAGTCTTAGCTGAAAAAGAAGATGTTCTATCCATACGCATATCTAAAGGACCATCTTTATCAAAAGAAAATCCTCTTTCACCATCATCTAATTGAGGTGATGATACACCTATATCCATCAATATGCCGTCAACTTTTCCTGTAATATTTAAACTATCACAAACTTCTTTTAATTTAGAAAATGCACTATGAGTAATGGAAAAACGGCTATCTGTAATCTCTTTTGCAGACTCAATTGCAGTCAAATCTCTATCTATAGCATAAAGATGACCATTTGCACCCAATTTTTGCAATATTGCACGTGAGTGTCCACCACGGCCAAATGTAGCATCTAAATAGATACCGTCTGTTTTTATTTCTAAAGCCTCAATTGTTGGCTCTAGTAAAACAGGTACGTGTTTAAATGACATATATCTCTCACAATTAGTAAATTGTCAAAGGACAAAAATTTCACCAACAAAAAGGATACAAGTAATTCTTTGAGTTTTTATAACCTCAAATTTATATTAATTAAAACTAAGACTAACTTTTTATTTACCACTACATATTGTTATTATTTTTTTATTATTTTGTAGTGTTTGTGTAGAACACATTTTTTATAATTTTAATTATAACTTTTAACTTATGTTATTTTTATGATCTAAATCATATAAAAGCCCATAATTTTTGCTTAACAATTCTATCACAGATAAAAAGCATAAATTAAAATAATATAAATAAAGTTCAAAATAAAACAAATTGTTAAGTAAAACTTTATATGTAAAATTTTTTTTCATTTAAAAATCAAATATTTTATCTAAAAAATAACATTATTATGATAATACGTATTACATATATAAAAATTTTTTTTAACTAAAATTAATACTGAAATATTAAATGTATAGATGTTTTTTACATCTATACATAATATTAAAAATTATTTATCCTTATTTTTTTTATTCTTAACTTCATTTAAAACACTATTAAATTTTTTACTATCACTACTTTTTTCTTTCTCTTTTTCATTAAAATCCTGTAGCAATGCCTCAATATCTTCATCATCTTGCTCCTTTATTTTTTGTCTATTTATAGGTAAATCTTTTTTTAAGACTATATGTATAAAGGTAAAAATACTTGAAAATATAAAGATAATAGCAAAGATAATAAGAAATATAACTCCTATAAAAGGAATCTCATTAAAATCATCTGTTAAAAAATAAGCTCCTATTATATAAATAAGTCCACCTGTAAAAACAAACATCATAATAACTAAAAGATATGGGACTATATGATCACGCAAAAATATAATATGTCTTATAATAAAAAAAGAAATTTGTCCAAAAAAAGCATAACTTGCAAAGGCTGTAAAAAAATAAAATAAGATAAAAGCCATAAATAAAGTTAAAACTTGTTGTATGTAAAAAGAATCTCCTTTAACTAAAAAATCATCTGTATATTTTGAGTAAAATACATTAACACTATCACCTACTTCTACTTTCTCACTTGTATATATATTTGATTCTTTTATAACCTTTTTATCATCTACATAAAAAGATACCTTTGGTGCATATAAAGTAGAATAATATTGATGATTACTATCATATGATTTTGTAGTTAAAACTTCATCTACATGTGCTTTATATTCATTAGATGTTGTTAGTGTTATATAGAAATTTACTAAAAATAATAAAGTTAAATAGAAAAATAGATTTATTAAAAATAAAAAAATAAAAGCATAAGCTTTTTTATAAAAGGCAAATTCTCGTACATTGTCATTAAAAGTTTTATCTACTAAATTATAAATAGATAAATTAGAGAACTTTTCTTTAAAAGTATCTGTATCTATTCTCTTTAATAAATACATATACTCAACAATACTAAATACTATAAAAGTAAGAGCTATATAATCCCTTAAAGATAAAGCATTATTTAATAAATAATCAAAATATGAATAGGTAAAAAAGAGTAAAAATATAATAAATAAACCTATAAAAAACTTTGATAAAAATCGTACTAACATATAGACCCCTTATAAGCTTATTTACTTTATTTTTTATTGTCATACTTTTATAAGTCTTATATAAGCTCATCATAAATACAACAAGTTAATTTGTAAAATTTATATCATATTTTATACAAAACATTTAACAAAATTTGATAAATAAAAAAGGATCTGTTTTTTACAGATCCTTTTACCTTAATTTAATTTATTTAAAGTTGAAAACAATTAGATGTTTGCAACGATTTCTTCAACAGTCTTCTTACAATCGCCAAAGCACATGAAAGAATTTTCTTTAAAGAATAGAGGGTTTTGAACACCAGCATAACCTGCATTCATTGATCTCTTGAATACTACAACATTACGTGCATGCCATACTTCAAGTACAGGCATACCTGCAATTGGGCTGTTTGGATTTTCAAGAGCTGATGGGTTTACTGTGTCATTTGCACCTATAACTAGAACTGTATCAGTATCTGCAAAGTCCTCATTGATTTCGTCCATTTCTAATACGATATCATATGGAACTTTAGCTTCTGCTAATAATACGTTCATGTGACCTGGTAGACGGCCAGCTACAGGGTGAATAGCAAAACGTACTGTTGAACCACGAGCTTTTAACTTCTCTGTTAATTGAGCAACAGCTGTTTGTGCTTGTGCTACAGCCATACCATAACCTGGAGCAATGATAACAGTTGATGAGTTCTTTAATAAATCAGCAACTTCAGGAGCTTTTAATTCACGATACTCGCCCATTTCTTCATCTTCAACAGCTGCACCTTCATTACCAAAGCCACCTGCGATAACAGAAATAAATGAACGGTTCATTGCCTTACACATAATGTAAGAAAGAATAGCACCTGATGAACCTACTAAAGCACCTACTACGATTAATAGGTCATTATTTAACATGAAGCCTGATGCAGCTGCTGCCCAACCTGAGTATGAGTTTAGCATTGAGATAACAACTGGCATATCAGCACCACCAATTGCTGCTACTAGGTGAATACCAAAAGCAAAAGCAATTAATGTCATGATAATAAGTGGAGTCATTGGAGCTACATCAGCTGCCATGAACCATATTAATAATAGTAATGAAACTACTAAAGCTAATAGATTCCATAAGTGACCCATTGGTAATACTAATGGAGCTGACTTAAAGATCTTTAACTTGTAAGTACCATTTAACTTACCGTATGCAACAATAGAACCTGTGAATGTTACAGCACCAATGAAGATACCTAAGAAGATTTCAACTAGGTGTGTATTTAATTCAGCAGCTGACATCTCATGAAGAGATTCGCCTGAAGCTTGTGCTGCAGCTGCTAAAATAGCTGCTGCTTCATCTGCTGTTGTACCTACAGTCATAGTAACAGTTTCAACTGCTGATGAACCACCTAGCTCGAAGAAAGTGTTATAACCAACTAAAACAGCAGCAAGACCTACAAAGCTGTGTAAACAAGCAATAAGTTCTGGCATTTCTGTCATTGCAACGCGACGTGCTACATAGATACCTATAATAGCACCAATAACCATTGCAACAATGATTAGAACGAAACCAAAGCCTGATTCTACTTGAGCAAATGTTGCAAGTAGAGCAATGGTCATACCAACCATACCTGATAAACAACCAAACTTAGCTGTTTCTTGTTTTGATAAACCTGCTAATGAAAGAATGAATAGCACGGCGGCCATAATATAGGCCATATGTATTAGACCAAAATCCATTTTTTTAATTCCCCCTGGCCTAAATTATTGTTTTCTAAACATTGCTAACATACGGCGTGTAACAGCAAAACCACCAAAAATATTGATAGAAGCAATTAAAACACCTATGAATGCAAATAGACTAACAATGAAGCTACCTGAACTAATTTGTAGTATGGCACCTACAACGATAATACCTGAAATTGCATTAGTTACTGACATAAGCGGAGTATGCAATGAGTGTGTAACATTCCATACAACATAATAACCAACTACGCATGATAGTACGAATACTGTGAAGTGAGGTAAGAACTTCTCAGGGGCAAACATACCAATTAAAGCAAATAAAGCCACAATTAAACCAACAGAGAACATCTTTAGTTTAGGTGACATTTGTTTTTGCTCAATCTTTGGAGGCTCTGCAGGAGCTGCAGGTTGTGCAGGAGCTGCTGATACGCTGATCTTTGGAGGTGGGAAGGTTATTTCACCATCTTTAGTAACAGTCATGTTACGTAAAACAACATCTTCAAAGTCTACATTTATCTTGCCATCTTTTTCTTTGCAAAGAAGCTTAGTTAAGTTTACTAAGTTTGTTGCATATAATTGAGATGATTGAGCAGGTAGTCTTGCTGCAAGATCAGAATAACCAATAATCTTAACACCATTATTAGTTGTTACAATCTTACCCTCTTGAGTAAGTTCACAGTTACCACCAGTAGCTGCAGCTAAGTCAACAATTACAGAACCAGCCTTCATTGACTCAACCATTTCTTTAGTGATTAAGCGAGGAGCTGCTTTACCTGGAATTGCTGCTGTTGTAATGATGATATCTACTTCTTTTGCTTGTTTTGCAAATAATTCCATCTCAGCTTTGATGAACTCATCTGACATAACCTTAGCATAACCATCATTTACGCCACCATCATCTTTCTCTTTGAAATCAAGAACTAAGAACTCACCGCCCATTGATTTAATTTGGTCTGCAACTTCAAGTCTTGTATCAAAAGCTCTTACGATAGCACCTAAAGAGTTAGCAGCACCAATAGCAGCAAGACCTGCAACACCAGCACCAATTACTAACACTTTTGCAGGAGGTACTTTACCTGCAGCTGTAACTTGACCTGTAAAGAAACGGCCAAATACGTGAGCTGCCTCAACAACTGCTCTATATCCTGAAATATTAGCTGTTGATGATAAAGCATCTAAAGATTGAGCACGTGAAATACGTGGAACCATGTCCATTGCTAAAACATTTACTTTTTTAGCATTTAATTTTTTAACTAAAGCTTCATTTTGAGCAGGACGAATAAAACTTACTAAAGTTTGACCTTCCTTTAATAACTCAACTTCTGCATCAGTTGGAGCATTTAGCTTGTAAATAATCTCACTATGCCAAATATCACGGCCTTTAACGATCTTAGCACCAGCTTGCTCATAAGCTGCATCATCAAAACTTGAATCTGCACCTGCACCGCTTTGAACTGCAACATCAAAGCCTAATTTTATAAGCTTCTCTACGGTATCTGGGGTTGCTGCAACCCTAGTTTCACCGCGTAAGCTTTCCTTTGGAATACCTATTAACATGGCTCTTTCCTGTTACTGTGGCAATATGCCTTTGTTATTGGATAACAGATGAAATATCTGAATTTACTTTCAACATTATATTATCTTACAAAAATTTTATATGTGATATGTACATAAAAATATTGATAAATTTTTAATTTTTTTAAAAATCCTTTATAAATCATGGAAAGAATATATTAACTTATTATAAATAAAGGATTTTTATAAATAAAAATAAAAGTGAAAATTTTAATCAGTTATTAATTTTTAAACAGATATTACAAATTACTTAAATATGTAAATATATTTTTTAAATTTATAAATCTAGTTGCATGGTAAGTGCATCATCTAAATCTTCGTATTTTGTTTTAGGATAATAAGCTTTTCTTAAACCTATTTTTACAAAACCTACACTTTTATATAGATTAATTGCAACTTCATTTTTAGTTCTAACTTCTAAAAATACTTTTGTTGCATTTAAATCTTTTGCAACTTCTAAAGTCTTATTTAATAAAGCTCGTCCCTGCCCATTGCCCCTATGCTCTGAGACAACACCTATAGATAAAAGCTCACAATCTTCAAAAATAACACTAATTAAACTATATCCTACAAGCTTACCCTTATATAAAAGACCTATAACATGATAGTTGTAAGAAAATGAAGCTTTGATTTCATCATAAGTCCAAGGTGATTTATGTGATTTCACCTCAACTTCATATAACTCATCAAAAATGCCCTCTCTATAACTTAATAATTCACAAGAGTAATCATTACCTTTCATCTTAGTTTATTCTCTCTTTAAAATTATCTTTTAAAAAAGCAAAAAGCTCTTTTTTTCTATTTAAATCTTCTGATATTACAAAAGTCTTGGCATTTTTAACAAAATCGTCATCTGCACAAAGTAAGATAACATCAGTATCTAAATAAAGAGCATTAGGATCATATTTGCCTATAGTTATATTTTTAGAAATCAAAAAGAAAATCATGTTTAAAACATAACTTATATTTTTGCTTGTATCTAAATATAGATCAACATCTTTATCTCTTAACTTTTTAACTTCTTGAATAGCTTTAGCTTCTATATTTTCTTTAGTTTTAGTAACTTTAGATACAATAGTTTCTTTTTTTTGTTCTTCAATAAGGTTATCTTTTAACTCTTCTTTATTTTCTGTAAAAGATACCTTATCTCCAGCATAAAAAGGAAAGTTCATTTCCTTTTTTGCTTCCCAAACTAACTTAATATCATACATACTATGTTCTATCTTTTTAATGGTAGAATTTCAATCCAATAATCATCAGGATCGTGAATAAAGTAAAGACCCATCTTGTCATTTACATAACATACACATCCCATTTTCTCATGGAATTTAAAACACTCATCATAATCACAATCTACTCTAAAACATAGATGACTTTCATTGTCTCCAAGCTCATATGGCTCTGTTCTATCTTTTAAATAGGTAAGCTCTAGCTGAAATGTTGTAAATTTATCCTTTAGATATACTAAGGTAAAAGAGCCATCACTTGCTTCTTTACGTCTATACTCTTCAAGACCTAAAGCTTCTTTATAAAACTTAAGAGAGTTCTCTAAGTTAGTAACATTTATATTAAAATGATCAAAACGTGCATTAATTTCCATGTGCAATCCTTATTTTTATAAAAATACCTTTATATTTTACAATAAATAAGCTTTATGCTTCCATTATTGTAAAACCTCTTTTATTTACTTCTATGAAGTTTACTCCTAAAGCTTGAAATTTATCTTTACAAGCATTTGTCTTATCAAACTCACGACAAGCATGAATAGGAATTAATGTCTTAACCTTAAAAGTATTACAAAACATTAAAGCTCCTTCATCAATTTTAACTTCAAGTCTTGGATCTATAGGAAAGAATATATAATCAAAATCACTTTCAGTCTTCTTTATAAAATTAAGTTCTTTTGTATACATCTTTAAATAAGTAGATACTTCACTTACTGTTGATTCATTAATCCAATGCCAATAATTTAAATCACCTGCATGGAAAAACTTTATATTATCTATATAAAGAGCAAAAGATACACCAAGATCTGTAGAGCCAAATGCTCTTAGTTCTATATGCTCACTACCATCATAAGATAAATTTATAACTTCTCCCTTTTTTATATAAGTAATATTTAAATCGTCTCTATTTCCTATTTCATCTTTAATATCAGATGATAGGATAAATCTTGCTAAAGAAAAATTTAAAATCTCTTTATCAAAATGATCATAATGTTTGTGTGAGGATAAGAAGAAAAAGTTTAAATCATGTTTAAACTTATTATAAAGCTCATGTAAATAGCCATTTTCTTTATCTAAAGAGTCTTCATAAAAATCAAAAATAAAAACATTTTTATTAAACTCTAAAACTATACCACTATGATGTAAAAAAGTAATTTTCATAAAAGAGCCTTATAAAAAAGTAGTTTACCTAAGTATTTAGATTAGCATATATATTTAATATAATGCTAAATATTTAAAGATGAGATCATAAAATTTATAAAAAAAGCCCATTTGTTTCTTTTACAAATGAGCTTATTTTGTTTGTAATAATTTAAAAAAATAGTATTTGTGATTTTTGCTTTATTTCTTAAAAATAACACTGTTATCTTTTATGTATAAAAACATAAATACACATAAACTCAAAAATTATTACCCAACACTACACTTAACATCTAAATCTAGAGCATTTAAGCATTTCTCAATCATTTCTACCTTGCTTGCATATCTAAAATTAGCAATACGACTCATTTGTGTTACATTTAAATCAACCATTTTACCAAGTTCAGACCATGTCATTTGTCTTTTTAAAAGTTCATTCCATAACATAACTTTTAATGCGGCATTACAAGGTATTCTTAATTTGCCATTATACTCATCAGATGCTCGCTCAAAAATATTTATTAATCTTTTATTATGTCTATAGGTATTACATTCATCGAGAAGTGAATTTAATAATTGATGTTTAAAAGGCTCATCTTGCATAATAACGCCACCTTCTAAAAATCCATCAATATCAAAAGTTCGTTCAATATGAGCAATCTCAATAATAATCTTGGAACCCGAGACGGCTAAAACTTTATATCTAATAAGCATATAGTAAGACTCTTAATTTTTCTAGTATAAACATCAAGATCAATATTAATATAAAATTCAAAAATATATAGATATTAAAGCACTTTTATTAATAAGTGATCTTTTTTTGCTCATTTTAAATCATATTTTTATCAGTAACAAATATTATTTTTAATCAAGAGAATATAAAAAGTATTTTTATATTAAAAACATAAAATATAATACGCAATTAAATATTACTATTTAACCAATATATATAAAATTAAGGGAAAACTTAGAGATAATTTATAAGATAGGATGTTTACAGATGGCAGGAGCAGAAGGACTCGAACCCTCAACCGTCGGTTTTGGAGACCGCTGTTCTACCATTAGAACTATGCTCCTGCAAACATGGAGCGTATTATATAGAATAAATTTTTATATGTAAAGAATTTTTTTATCTTTTTATATAAATGTTTCTCTTATTTTTAGAATATATAGGATAAAGATATAAGACATATTAAATGTCTATATATCTTTATCTATAACATTTAAAGTTTTAATTTATTACTTTTAGATTTTTCTTTTTTATTACTTTTATCAAGAAGTAACATCTTAACATTAGTTAAATTATGCTCTATAGCTATATCTAAAAGCTTTTTTATAGAGTTTTTATTAGTGAGTAAATTATGCTTTATAAAAATATTTATATAGTTTTCATCTATAAAAAGAGCATCCTTTAAAAATACAAAGGCTGAAAACTTAGATAAATCTAAATTATCTACTATCTTATCAAAAGTATTAGCATCATAATCATTAGCTCTTATAATGCTTATAATACTTTCTTTTAGTTGAAGCTTAATTAAATTCTCTTTGCAAAAAGATAAAAATAAGTTTACATAATTTACATCATTTTTAGGGTTAAAGACAAAAGATAAAATCATATTCCTTAAATATCTAGCTTTATTTGTTATAGTAAGAACTTCTTTTAATAAACTTGCCATGTTCTTATCTTTATCATATAAATAAATAGCTATATCGTAAAAGCCATTTACAAAAGCACGAGCAAGATAAGTTTCTACATGAGTAACAGCTATTGCTTTATACTCATAAAGCAATTTGAAATTATTAAAACGCTCTTTTTCATTATTAAAAGATAAGAGGCTTAAATTATTATTATTTACAATCTTAAGAATACCACGTGTAAAATAAGATAAACCTAAAAAGTTTTTAGATACTACTAAATTTTGAAAATCAATAGAACATATACAAAGCTTTGCTTCATCTAAATTTTTTAATCTTAATTTATCTAATTTATTTTGTAAGATCTCATCTTCAAAATTCATCTTTACTATATAAAAAAGAGTATCTATCTCCTCATAAGTAAAGGTATTTTCTATAGTACTTAAATAGAATTTAAAACCCTCATCTAAAAGAATTTTTACAATACTTACATCCCTAAAAACACTAGCAAATGCAAGTAACCTTTCTTTATCTTTACACTCTAATTTATGAAAATATGGAATAAAATTTATAATCTCTTCTTTTGTTGCAAATAAGATCTTATTTTGAGATATTTCTAAAATTTCACTATAGTTTAGTGTATCTAATAAGTCATTATTGCAAGATGCTATATTATTTTCTTTAAAGAAAATATCTATTTCTTTTATATTTAAGATATTTGCTAAGATTTCTATCTTATATTTAACTCTCTTTAAATATGAAAAATAAAGCTCTTTTGCCTTTTTTGAATATAGATCTTGATACAAAAGAAAACCTAAAGCAAATCTTTGCTTATAAAAACTATCTTTAACTTCACTTAATTTTATATTTGGAAAAACAAAAAGCGTATTTATATGACTATCATCAGGCTCTACAAAGAAAATCTTAGATATATTTAAATCTTTTACAATAATCAAATCATCTTTATACTTTGCATCTATTTTAAAACTTGATGAAAATATAATATCTTGTTTTGGTGTTTGATATTGTATATCTATATCTTTAAATTCAAGTTCTACACGCTTCATATAAACCCTTTGACCATACTATAAAACTTTTTATTTTTTTATAAGCTTTAAAGTGTATCTTTTTAAGAACTAAAGATCTTTTATGAAAAGAAGTATAAAACAATTTTATATATTCTTTTTTATAAACAACTATATAACAAAACTTGACTAAGTTCAAAATAAAAATATATAAATTACTTATGTTCTTTAATATGTTTTATAATTGATATTAATATAAAAATGTTATTTTTTATAAAATTACATAAACTTTTGTTAATTTTAATAAGTAGGTAGCATTATGATTAATTTTAAAGCACAAAAACAATTTACTAATTTTGTTAGTCAATTAGATGAAACTATTGGGGATATTTCTTTTTTATCTAATACAAAAGAATTATTAAAATGCCTATCTACAAAAATAGAAAATAAGAACATTATTATTCCTATTATTGGTACATTTAATTGTGGTAAATCTACCCTTTTAAATTCTTTAATACAAAGAAGTATTCTTCCTACAAGTATTTATCCTGAAACTTCTATTGCAATGGAAATACACTATTCTTGTAAAGAATATATCCTAGGTATTAAAGAAAATAATGGAGAATGTGAGTTTTCTATTGATGAAATTCATGAGCTATCAAGTAAATATGAAGATTATGTTTACTTTAAAGTCTTTTTAAATAGCCCTATTTTAAAAGATCTAAAACCTATTGTTTTAGTAGATATGCCAGGCTTTAACTCATCAAGTAAAGTACACAATAGAGCTATTAATGACTATCTATTAAAAGCAGATCACTTTGTAATATTAAGTGCCTCAAATCAAGATAATATTGATATGAGCTTAATAGATAGAGTTAATGAAATAAAAGCTATAAATAAAGACTTTGATTTCTTCTTAAGCAAAGGCGATTTAATTGAAGCTGATAAACTTACTGAAGTTATTAATAATCATGAAATGACTTTAGCAAAGTACTGTAATTTAAAGAAAAACTTCTACACAACAAGTAGAACAAATTCACCTGAACAACTAATGGCAATACTTGAAAATATTAACCCTAATATTTTATTTATAGATTGCTTTAGAAATTCTTTTGATGACATTTGTAATGATGCTTTAAATAATATCAACTTAATTATTAAGACTATAAAAAGTCAAAATGATGATATTGATAAGATTATTGTAGAACTTAATAAGGCTATAAGTAATATTAAGGAAACTACAGATGATCAATTAAGCTTATATAAGAGTAAGTACACAGATACTATATTAGATAATATAAGCTTAGAGATTAAAAATAACTTTAATGATAATTTAAATATCTTAATCTCTCTTATTAAAAATGAAAGCTATGAAGATTTAACTCAAAAAATCTACAATATCATACGCTTTAGCCTTTTACATGTGCTAAATGTAGATATTGAGAGAATATCAAATATTATAAATAATGAGTTATCTCAATCTATGAGTGATGTAAACTCTCAAATGTTCTATTTAAATTTTGATGACAATTTCACTCAATCAATTAAAAAACAAATTAATTTTACTTTTGATAGTAATTTTGATGGTATCTATAGTAAAGATCAAAGTAACTTAATTTTAAATCAAGTCTTTGAGCTTACTAATGCTAGTTACAATAGTGCTTTTAAAGAAGTAAAAGATGTTCTTTTACGTATTTTTGCTCACAATGAAAATACAAATGATAGCCTTATTAAAGAACATATTGAAAATGATTTCTTAAAAGAAATTATCTCTATTGTTGCAAATAGCCTTAAGGATAATTTAAATAAGAAAATTGAGGATATTATCAATCTTATTAGCCATGAATTTATAAAAAATATAAAGGATAAAATTCATATTATTGAAAATATAGAAAAAGATAGCGATTATCTAGATAATTTTAACAATGAGGAACTTGAAAAATTATCTAATGATATACTTGAAATTTATGAGAATTTCTTAAAAGAGTTTAACTAAAAGTAATACTTTGAAAGTGTTTTTAATGTTTTTAAAAACACTTTCAATTTTAAATATAGGAAAAATGTCTTAATAAAATTCATCTAAAATAGTTATTAATAAAACTATGTGCTTTATATATTATCACTTTAATAGCATTATTTTGCTAAATTTAGTAATACTCTTTAAACAAGATCTTTTGACTTTTACAAAAAAGACTATTTTTAAATAACCACACTTTTTGAAGAGTTAGATATTTGTACATTATTTAATAAAATAAACATTTTTTAAGTAAAAATAAACTTATTTATTTTTTTTAGTGCAAAATAAAAAAAGTAGATTTTTTTATTGTAAAAATCTTTTGCTTTTCTGTATAATTTAGTTTCCAGGAATAGCACTAAAATGTGTACCTGGACGTTTATACGTCCTTTTCCATACTATCAGTAGTCTGCAAAAGGGACCTATTAATTATGACTAATCCCCTCTTTCAAAAAGACGTAATCTCCGTTTCCGAGTTTACTCGTGATCATATTGAACTTATCTTAGATACAGCTAAATCATTAAAAGAAAATCCACGTGACGATTTACTAAAAGGTAAATTAGTGGGTGTTACTTTCTTTGAAGGCTCAACTAGAACTCGCTTATCATTTGAAACAGCTATCAATCGCTTAGGTGGTAGAGTTATTGGTTTTGCTGATTCTGCTAATACATCTTTAGGTAAGAAAGGCGAAACTTTAATAGACTCAGTTAAAATTATTACCTCATATACTGATGCTTTAGTTATGAGACATCCAATGGAAGGTGCTTCAAGACTTGCAGCTGATGTTTCTCCTGTACCTGTAATTAACGCAGGTGATGGTGCAAATCAACACCCTTCTCAAACAATGCTAGATTTATTTACTATTAAAGAGACACAAGGTCACTTAGATGGTATAAATATAGCTTTTGTAGGTGACTTAAAGTATGGTAGAACTGTTCACTCTCTAGCTGAAGCTTTATCTCTATACGGTGCAAGAATATATTTAGTATCACCTGATTCTCTTGCAATGCCTCAATATATCTTAAAACATTTAGATAAAGCTGGTATTGAATACTCAATTCATCAAACTATAGAAGAAGTCTTACCTAAGATTGATATTCTTTACATGACACGTGTACAAAAAGAAAGATTTGATGAAACTGAATATCAACACTTAAGAGCTAAGTACATATTACAAGGAAATATGTTTGCTGAAGCAAAGAGTAATATGAAGATATTACACCCATTGCCACGTATTGATGAAATAACTTTAGATGTTGATGATACTCAACATGCTTACTATTTCCAACAAGCTGCAAATGGTGTATATGCTCGTCAAGCAATACTTTCTTTAGTTCTAAATAAGGAGATCTAAAATGAGTGATAAACAACAACAAGAAAATGAGATCTCAAAAGAAAAATTATTAGTTGAAGCTATTTCAAACGGTACTGTTATTGATCATATCGCCCCTGGTATGGCAATGAACATCCTACGTTTATTTAACTTCTTAGGTAACAAGAATAATCACATAACAGTTGGTTTTAATTTAAGATCAGGCACTCAAGGTGCTAAAGACATTATTAAAATTGCTGATGTTACTTTCTCTCCAAATCAAACACAACAACTTGCTATTTTAGCTCCTAATGCAACTATTAACCTAATCTCAAATTATAAAGTAGTTGATAAATATCCATTAAGACTACCTGCAGAGACAATTGGTGCGTTTGATTGCCCTAATAGCAACTGTATTACTCATGTTGAAAAAGGTGCAACTCCAAGATTTAAGATTGTTGTAGAAGATAATGAAATCTTAATGCGTTGCCACTACTGTGAAAGAGTTTTCAATAGAGAAATTGTACTTGAATATAATGGTATGAAATCTCTTGAAGATTAGTAAAATATTCATAAAACCTTAATAAAATACAAAGGGCTATCTTTAAAGATGGCCTTTTTTATTCTAGATAATCTTCAATATCATCTAGTAAGTTATCAAATCTATAAACAAAAGGACATGAGTTTAAATTTTCAAAAAACTCATCTATTTTTTCTACAAGTTGTTCTTTTGAATCTGCCATTATTCCATTTAAACCTACACGAATAAATTTAGATAAAAAAGTTTCAAAAAGATTTATAAAATAACTATGCTTTGGATTAAAAATAAAATTAAATTTGATTTTCTTTGTTTTTAAATACTCTACTGTTTCATGCATAGCATGTATTCTATTATTATCTAGAATAATATTAACCTTGCTTTTATCTGTACTTTTACTTTCAAGTAAATCTAAAAAGCTAAAAAAATCATCACGACTATGAGATAGACACACTTTGTGATAAACAATACCTGTAACTAAATCAACACCAAGCATTAAAGATAATATTGTATTACTCATAATAAATTTACAATTAAAATTACTCTTGCTTGTTTGTGGCTTATCATCATAAGCTATTGAGACATAACTTTTGCCTTGACTATAGTCTTGCTTTAAAGAAAGCAAAAATTCAATTCTTTTATATAAAAATAAATTAGCTTTATAGTTGCCTTTATTTACATTTAATTTTTCTAAATTTAGTTTTAATTCAGTCTTATTTAAGATATTAAAAATAGATGTCTTTACAATAGTACTAAGTTCTGGAAAACCTGCTTTCTTACAGTTTTTATGAATATAATTAACTAAACTATCTAAAGACCAAATACTTTCTTTTAAACTCTTATCTAAATTATATGGTTTTTGACATGCTATTTGTCTTATATAAATTTTAGCATCCTCACTAAAAATAGCAGGACGACCTATTCTTTTTAAATCATGCAAAGCACCATCAAGACCTAAACTTAAATATTTGCGTATTACACGATAACAAAGAGATTTAGAGCTTTCTGTCCTTTCAATAATATCCTTAATATCAACATTAAGACTTGCAAACTCTAAGATCAAAGCTCTTTGCTTTAATTTATACGATGATTTTTCATCAGATAAAATGTTCTTTATACTCTCCTTATCAGAGCTTGATAAATTTATAGAATATACTTTAGGTCTGCCACGCATAATAATACCTTTTTTTATTTAGTATCGTTATTTTTTAAATTTTACTTTTTGTAGTTAATACAAGTAATTATACTTAATTTAAAAATAAATTTCGTTATTTAAAAGATGTAAATACATCTATAGTGATAGAGATCACATTTAAGCAAAATATTAACGTGATTTAGTTCACAATTTCAATGACTAGTTACAACCATAATAAGTACATAGAAAATATTTTTTAATTAGGAGTTTTTGTATGATTAACTATGGTGTAGTTGGTGTAGGCTATTTTGGTGCCGATTTAGCAAGAATTGTTAATGGTTTTGACAATGCTAAAGTAACTAATGTCTTTGATTTAGAAAATGGCAAAACTATTTCAGAGGAGCTTAACTGTAAAAATTGTAGCTCACTTTTAGAATTAGTATCTGCAAAAGACGTTGATTGTGTCATTGTAGCTACACCAAATTATTTACATAAAGAGCCTGTAATTGAGGCTGCAAAGCATAAAAAGCATGTATTTTGTGAAAAGCCAATTGCCCTAAGTTATCAAGATTGTGATGAAATGGTAAAAACATGTAAAGAGAATAATGTGATCTTCTTCGCAGGTCATATTATGAACTTCTTCCATGGCGTTCGTCACGCTAAAGATTTAATCAATAAAGGTACTATTGGCGATATTTTATATATTCACACAGCAAGAAATGGTTGGGAAGATGTACAACCTTCAATTTCTTGGAAGAAAATAAGAGCAAAGTCAGGTGGTCACTTATATCATCATATTCATGAATTAGATTGCGTACAATTTTTAATGGGCGATATTCCTGATACAGTTATGATGATGGGTGGTAATGTAGCTCATCAAGGCGAAGCTTTTGGTGATGAAGATGATCTCTTAATTGTTAACTTAAAATTTAAAAATAATAGATATGCTCTTTGTGAGTGGGGTAGTGCTTTCCGTTATGGTGAACACTATGTGTTAATTCAAGGTACTAAAGGTGCTATTAAACTTGATATGTTCCACTGTGGTGGTACTTTACGCGTAGATGGTGTAGATACTCACTTTACAGTTCATGAAAATCAAAAAGAAGATGATGATAGAACAAGAATCTATACATCAACTGAAATGGATGGTGCTATTCAATATGGCCATCCAGGTAAAAGAACTCCTCTTTGGTTGCACAGCATAATGGTAAATGAAATGAAATATTTAAATGAAATTATGCATGGTGCTAAACCTAGCGTAGAGTTTGAAAAACTTCTTACAGGTGAAGCTGCTAGAAATGCAATAGCTACAGCTGATGCTCTAACCTTATCTATTAAGGAAAATAGAGTTGTAAGCCTTAGTGAAATTATTAAATAAGCTAAAGCTTTTTAACTTTTAGGAGGATCATATGGAACAAAGCATAAAATTACCTTGGTATAAAGAGGTTAGCCCTACACAGAAAAAAGCTTTATTTTCAGCATGGCTAGGTTATGTATTTGATGGTTTTGACTTTATGTTAATTACCTATATCTTGTTTGCAATTCAACAAGATTTACATATTAGTAATGTTGAAACTTCCTCATTATTTATGGCAGCTTTTATAGCCCGCCCTATAGGTGGTGCTATCTTTGGATCTCTTTGTGATAGGTTTGGTAGAAAACCTATTATGATAGCGGCAATTTTAGTGTACTCAGTTGGTACTGCTCTTTGTGGCTTTGCTGTAAACTACATATCTCTATTTTGCTTTAGACTTATAGTAGGTATAGGTATGGCAGGTGAGTATGCTTGCTCTGCTCCATATGCTGTAGAAAGTTGGCCAAAACATCTTCGCACACTTGCAGGAGCAATCCTCGTATCAGGTTTTTCGGTCGGTAATATCTTAGCTTCAAATTTAATGCCTTATGTTGTAGAACATTACTCATGGCGTGTAGCTTTCTTCTTAGGTCTACTCCCTGTTGCTATAGTTTTATACATAAGACGTCACGCACCAGAGTCTGATGAGTGGCAACAATCTGAGGCAAAAGGTAATACCAAGTCATTTTCACTTACAAAATTATTTAAAGGAGCTCAACTTCCTGTAACTTTAATTGTATTTCTCATAATGTTCTCTGTATTTTCTGCAAACTGGCCAATTCCAGGTCTAATGCCAAAATATTTAGCTGAAAATGGCTTTAAAGATTCCATATCTACATTAATGACTTTTGCAGGTCTTGGAATCATGACAGGTGTATTAGTTTCAGGATATCTTGCAGATAAAATTGGTATAGTAAAAGTATTTATAGGTGGTCTTGTTATCTCCTTAATCTTAGTATTCCCAACATTTATGCTAAAAGAAGGTCAAGAACCATTACTAGGCTTACTACTATTCTTACTACTTGCAACTAATCTAGGCGTAGGTGGACTAATTCCTAAGTATTTATCAACATACTTTAGTGTTGATATGCGTGGAGCAGCTTTTGGTTTCATCTATAACTTAGCAGCTGTAGGTGGTGGTATAGCTCCTGTAGTATGTGCATACTTTACAGATCAATTTGGTCTTGGAATGTCACTAGTTTATGTAACATCTTTCTGGACATTACTACTAGTTATCTTAGTTGGTTGTAAGATTCCAGATATAGTACAAAGAAAATTTCAAGGACAAAACTCTTAAACAATTCTTCTACTAACAATACTAAGGAGGGGCAAAAAACCCTCCTTTTATTTTTCTTATAAAAGACAAATAAACTTATTTAAAATTAATAAAATATCTCTACAATAATAAAGATTAAATTAAATTTAGGAGATTTATTTATGATTAATTATGGTATTGTTGGTGCAGGTTACTTTGGAGCTGATTTAGCTCGTATCTTAAATAAAATTGAAAATGCTAAAGTTACTAATATTTTTGATTTAGAAAATGGTTTAGCTATAGCAAATGAACTTAATTGTAAAAATTGCTCATCACTTGATGAACTTGTTAGTGCTAAAGATGTAGATTGTGTCGTAGTTGCAACTCCAAATTATTTACATAAAGAACCTGTAGTTAAAGCAGCTCAAAATAAAAAGCATGTATTTTGTGAAAAACCTATTGCTCTAAATTATAAAGATTGTGATGAAATGGTACAAATATGTAAAGAAAATGATGTAGTTTTCTTTGCAGGCCATATTATGAACTTCTTTCATGGTGTACAACATGCAAAAGATCTAATCAATAAAGGCACTATTGGTGATATCTTATTTATTCATACTGCAAGAAATGGTTGGGAAGATGCTCAACCTACAATTTCTTGGAAGAAAATAAGAGCAAAATCAGGTGGTCACTTATATCATCATATTCATGAACTAGACTGTGTTCAATATCTTATGAATGATATACCTGATACTGTTATGATGATGGGTGGTAATGTAGCACATAAAGGTGAAGCTTTTGGTGATGAAGACGATCTTTTAATTGCTAATTTAAAATTTAAAAATAATAAATATGCTCTTTGTGAATGGGGTAATGCATTTCGCTATGGTGAACATTATGTATTAATTCAAGGTACAAAGGGTGCTATTAAACTTGATATGTTCCATTGTGGTGGTACTTTGCGTGTAGATGGTGTAGATACACACTTTAATATACATAGAAATCAAGAAGAAGATGATGATAGAACAAGAATATACACTTCATCAAAAATAGAAGGTGCTATTAGATATGGTCATCCAGGTAGCGAAGTTCCTCTTTGGCTACGCAATTTAATGATTGATGAAATGCAATACTTAAATGATATTATGTTAGGTGCAAGACCTAAAGAAGAATTTAAACAATTACTTACAGGTGAAGCTGCAAGAAATGCTATTGCAACAGCTGATGCTCTAACTTTATCTTTAAAAGAAAATCGTGTTGTAAACTTAAGTGAAATAATTAAATAAAACTAAAAAGGAGGACTTACGCCCTCCTTTGCTTAACATCTTTATAGTTTCTTTTATTTTTTGAAATTGTTTAAATAAGATTCTATAAGATTTACTGTATTTTCAACTCCTATTGAAGTATCAACACAAAGATTATAATTTATAGAATCTCTCCATTTTCTACCTGTTATATTTTCATAATAAGAAGAACGTGCCTCATCTGATCTTATTAAATGAGCTAAAGCTTCCTCTTTTGTATCTCCATACATTTCCATAATATTTTTAATTCTATAATCATTAGGAGCATATAAGAATATAGACTTTAATGACTTATTATTACGTAATACATAGTCAGCAGCTCTTCCTACTATTACACAAGATCCTTTTTCAGCTATCTTACTAATAATCTTTTCTTGAGCAATAACAGCTTGTTGAATAACTTCTGAACTTAAATAAAGCTCATGAAATATCCTATTTTGATTTTCATTTATCTTAGATACAAATTCCTCTGCAAGACCACTTTCTTTAGCAGCAAGTGCAGTCATCTCTTTATAGTAGAATGGAATATTTAGTCTATTTGCAAGATGACGACCAATCTCCTTACCCTTAGAACCATGTTCACGAGCAATAGTAATAATAAATCCTTCTTTTGATTCTTGTATGATAGGTGTTTCTTTAGCAATATTTGATTGTTCTTTTGCTTGTAATTTATCTAAATGCTTAAAGAACTTAGTAGTTAATACAATAATAGTAATACCAGCTACAAAATCAGATAAAGGAGCTGCAATTAAAACACCATAAATACCAAGACCATCTTCATGTCTTTCAAAAAGATAGGCTATAGATAATGTGAAAATTACTATGCATATAATGTCACGAATAACTGATGCAAGTATAGCTTGAAATGACTTACCAATAGATTGGAAAAATACTGCAGTCATTTTAACTAGACAAGTAATAACACATAAAGATAAATAGACTCTAAAAGTATAAAGAGCAAACTCTTGATAAAGAGCATTTCCAGAACCAAAAATATTAATAATAAGATTTGGAGTAAATTCAAAAATTAAAGTAGCAATAATACCTACTATAATTGAGTATTTTAAAACTAATTTATAAGTGGCTCTTACCCTATCATATTTTTGAGCACCATAGTTAAATCCTAAAATAGGTTGGGCACCAAGAGCTATACCTGTCACAATAGCAACAACAATTGTATAAACCTTAGTTTGAATACTAAAAACAGAAATTGCTATGTCACTGCCAAATTTTGATAAATTACCATAATGAAATAAAGCCATATTGCTAAGTAAGGTCATAACAACTATACCTATTTGCGTGGTAAATGTAGCACCACCTAAACTTATAAGGCTTTTTAAAATTTGAAAATCTATATAAAAACTCTTTAAAGTTAAAATAAAACTCTTTGGTTTTCTTAAATAAATAATACAAACTAAAAAAGATAATACTTGACCTATAATAGTTGCATAAGCTGCACCTTTTATTCCTAGATCTAAAACAAAGATGAAGATAGGATCTAATATAAGATTAATAATAGCACCAGTTACCATAGCAATCATGGCATAAGATGGACTTCCATCTGCTCTTATTATGCTATTTATAACATTTAAAAGAAGATAAAAAGGAAAACAACTAACAACAATAACAAAATAATCTACAGCGAGGGCTAAAGTTTTATCTGATGCTCCAAATAGCAACATTAAAGGCTCTGCAAATACTATACAGATAATAGTTAAAATGATACTTATAATAAAAGAACTAGTAATACCTGTTCCTACACATTTATGAGCTCTATCTTTATCATTTCTACCTGCACATATGCTTAAATAAGATGCAGCACCATCACCTACACACCAAGCAAAAGCATTTGCAATGCATATAATAGGAAAAGATACACCTGTAGCTGCATTACCTAAATAGCCAAGAGAACTATTTCCGATAAAAATTTGATCTACGATATTATATAAAGCACTAATTAAAAGTCCCATTACACAAGGTATTGAGAATTTAAAAAGCAATTTTGAAATATCGCCCTCACCTAAAAGTTTAGAGTTTTCCATTCTTTATCTTCATTATTTAAGAAATTAAAATAATTGAGTACCTTTTACATATTTTGCAAATACTTCACGTTCATCTGCTAAATAAATCATGCGTTCTAAACGCTTTTCAAGATCTTGAAGTTCACTATGATTAATTCTAGTATCATCTAAAACTAATATGTCAGACTCATAACCTTGCTCAAAACTACCTACTTTACCAAAGAACTCACCACCACCTTTAGTTGCAAGATAAAAGCCTTCAGCTACAGTTAAAGGATTTAAAGAGCTATCTTGTAATCTCCAACGTATTTTTGATGCTTGAATTGCATAAGCTATAGCTTTAAAAAGATTTAAAGTTGTACCTGCAGCTACATCACTACCTAAGCCTATATGCATATCTTTATCTAAGAAAGTACGAATAGGAGCAATACCTGAACTTAGATTTATATTTGATTCAGGGCAATGTGCTATAAAAACACCATTTTCTTTCATTCTTTCAATTTCAATAGATGGTGAGTAAACACAGTGAGCCATAATAGTTTTAGTATTGCGACCAAACATATTAAATTTATCGTAGGCATCACCATAGAAACTAGACCAAGGACAGAGTTCTTGAACCCATGCTATTTCTGATGGATTTTCAGATAAATGTGATTGCACACATAAATCATATTTATCCTTTAAACTTTGAAGTTTAGTCATTAACTCATCAGAGCAACTTGGAATAAAGCGTGGGGTTAAAATAGCTTTAGTATTTTTATAATTTTTATCTAAAACATTTAAAATAAATTTTTCTGTATTTGAAAAAGCAATAGATGCAGATTCTTCTCTTAAGCTATCAGGGCTATTTCTATCCATATTAACCTTACCTACTAAGGTAGATAAGTTAGATTTCTCTAGCATATCCATTAAAAGTAAGGTTGAATCTTCATGAATAGTAGCAAAGATACAAGCTCTTGTTGTTGTGCTTTTTCTTAATCTTTCAACAAAGTTTGTATAAGCTTTTTGTGCATAAGTTAAAGAGCTATATTTAGACTCTTCAGGAAAAGTATATGTATTAAGCCAATCAAGTAGCTCTAAATCCATGCCAATACCTTGAAATGCGTATTGAGGAGCATGAATATGTAGATCTGTCATGCCTGGTATTATGATCCTATCACCATAATCTTTATAGACATAATCTTTTAAATGTGGAGGAATTTCATTATATATTGCGTCAATAAGACCATTTATGGAAACTAAATAACTATCTTTATGAATTGAAAGTTCTTTACTATTTTTACTAAAAAGAATGTTTCCATGTAAAACTAAAATATTGTCCATAACAAAATAATTCCTTTTTAAAAGATATTGTTTATGCAGGGACAAAAAAAACAGCCTGCTATACATCAATTATGTCTTATAGCTAAACTGTTTACGGTAGTTTGTAGAAACATTCCCCCAATTGGGAATTTATATAAGTCATCTTCATATAAATGCTAACACTCTTTTTTTTAAATGTGAAGATGCTTTTTATACTTTTATTAGACTTGTCTAAGTTTTAATAAAAAAATTTTAAAAAGCATGCCTTTTATCACATTTATAAAATAAAATAAATAAAAGTATTTATAATCAATAAGTTATTTACTTTAAAAAAATTTAACAAGTAGGATTAAATATTGATTTTTATATGTTTTTTTTATATAAGAGTGTAATTGACAAAAAATATTTAGCTCTATACAGTATTAGACAGGTATATTTAACAAGATAAATATTGTGTTTTTTATTGAAAAATAGATTAAATATATTTTGTTAAACTATATCAAAAATAAAACTATCCTAAAAATATCAACAAGTTAATCTTGTTGTCTATATAGCTAAAAGGTGGATGTATGGAAAACCCTATTTTTGCAAAATTAGTAACTTGTGCTGAATGCGTTAAGAAAAAAATTTCTTTTAAACCAAAAGTAGGTTTAATTCTAGGTTCAGGTTTGGGCAATTATGCAGATAAAATAAAAATTGTCGAAACTCTTGATTATTCAGATATTGATGGATTCCCAATTTCAACTGTAAAAGGTCATAAAGGTAGATTTGTTTTTGGTTATGTAGGAGAGACTCCTATTGTTGCTATGCAAGGTAGAGTTCACTACTATGAAGGTTACTCAATGTCAGATGTTGTTCTTCCTACACGTCTTATGGCTATTATGGGTATAAAAGTATTAGTTCTAACTAATGCTGCAGGTGGTGTTAATGTATCCTACAAAGCTGGTGACTTTATGATGATTACAGATCATATTGCAACATCAGTTCCAAATCCATTAATTGGTCCTAATGTTGAAGATTTAGGCACACGCTTCCCTGATATGAGCGAAGTTTATAGTGTTCGTCTTCAAAGTATTATAAGAAAATGTGCTTTAAATTGTGATATCCCTATTCAAGAAGGTATTTACGTCCAATTTACAGGTCCAAGTTATGAAACTCCAGCTGAAGTTAGAATGGCTAGAGCTTTAGGTGGTGATGCTGTTGGTATGAGCACAGCTTGTGAAGCTATTGCAGCTCGTCATATGGGTATTGAAGTTTGTGGTATATCTTGTATTACTAATATGGCAGCAGGTATTTCAGATCAAGCTTTAGATCATAAAGAAGTTCAAGAAACAGCTGATAGAGTAGCTTCTCAATTTGAACTATTAATAACTGATTTATTAAAAGAATTAGCTTAAAAGGTATGTGCTATGGTACAGATCATACTTAACTTATTAGGCGTTGCAGTAGTTGTTGCTTGCTGCTTTTTGCTTTCTTGGAATAAAAAACAAATTAATTGGAAACTTGTAATAAAAGCTCTTGTATTCCAATTTATTATTGCTTTCTTTATAGTTAAAGTTCCTATTGGTCAAAAAGTCATTACTACACTTTCAGATGGTTTAACCTCTATTGTAAATTGTGGTAATGAAGGTCTTGCCTTTGTATTTGGTGATCTTGCAAACAGAGATAAGATGTGGGTATTTATAGTACAAGGTCTTGGTAACATTATCTTTGTTTCTGCACTTGTTGGTCTACTTTATTACTTGGGTGTCATTGGCTTTATTGTTAAATGGATTGGTATTGCTGTAGGTAAACTATTAGGTACTACTGAAGTTGAAAGTTTCGTATCTGTTGCAAACTTATTCTTAGGTCATACTGATAGCCCTATCCTAGTTAGACGCTATATAAGATATTTAACAGACAGTGAGCTTTTTGTAATTTTAGTATCAGGCATGGGTTCAATGTCAGCATCTATCTTAGGTGGTTATCATGCTTTAGGTATTCCTATGGAATATTTATTAATAGCAAGTGCTATGGTACCTATTGGTAGTATGATGATTGCTAAGATTATCCTACCTCAAGTAGATGAAGTTAAATCTATTACTGATGTAAAAATGGATAGTAAAGGTGAACACAATAATATGATTGATGCCCTAACAGAGGGTGCTACTACTGGTATGAAAATGGTTATATCCATTGCAGCATCAATTGTAGGCTTTGTGGGTGTTGTAGCATTAGTTAATATGATTTTATCTCCAACAGGTGTTACCTTATCTAATATATTCTCATATATATTTGCTCCATTTGGCTTCTTTATGGGTTTAGATGGTAAAGATATATTATTAGAAGGTGCTTTACTTGGTAATAAATTAATATTAAATGAATTTGTTGCATTTAAAGATTTAGCAGGTGAGTTAAGTACACTTGATCCTCGTGTAGGTATGATCTGTGCAATCTCATTATGTGGTTTTGCTAACTTATCAAGTATGGGTATGTGTGTAGGTGGTATTGGTGTTTTATGTCCTGAAAAACGCCATGTTATCTCAAGATTAATTGTACGTGCAACCTTAGGTGGTATGTTTGTAAGTATCTTAAGTGCTTTACTTGTAAGTATTGTAATGTTGATTTAAAAATAAATAAAACTAATAAAAAGACCTTTTTAGACTTACTAAAAAGGTCTTTTTTTTAACCATAATTTTGAGAGTTTAAATCATCTTTAACTAAACGCCAATTAGGATAAAACTTATCCATTAATGCATGAAATCGAGCATTATGACTTGCCTCAAGCAAATGAACTAGCTCATGAGTTACAACATAACTTAAGCATTTAGGTGGTTTTTTAGCAAGTTGTAAGTTAAGCCAAATTCTTTTTTTCAAAACATTACAAGAACCCCATCTTGTTTTCATATTTTTAATATGAAATTCATTACATTTAACTCCAACAATATTTTCGCAATGTTCAACAATTTTAGGTAAAACACTATCTAACTCTTTTTTATATAGTTTTTGTAAAAGTTTAGCTCTATCTACATCTGCATTTTTAGCAATTTGCATAACTATCTTTTGTCCATCTACAAAAATATCAGTCCTATAACTATTTACAACAACATCTAAAGTATATGCCATACCCCATAAATAATGAGTTGAATTATCTTCATAACTTTCATTTTTTATAAAGTTCTCATTATTAATACATTCTTTAAGTTTTGTATGTATCCAATCTTTTTTGGACTCTAAAAATTTTAAAATAAAGTTATTAGGTGTTCTTAAAGGAACACTTAAAAAAACTTTTTTATCTAGATGTCTTATTTTTAAATAAATCTTTTTTATAGCTTTTTTAGATACAAAAACTTCAATATTATCAATCTTTACTGTTTGCATAGTACTACTTTTCTAAAATAACTAAGGTTTCAAAATGCATGGTATTTGGGAACATATCAATACCCTCTACACTTAAAACTTTAAAGCCATTATCACTTAAATATTTAATATCACGTAAAAAAGCTTTTTGCGAACAAAATATAAGTGCAATCTTACATTTATCTTTTAACTTTAAAAAAGATTTTAAATTATTATCCCCTAAACCTGTACGAGCTGGATCTGCAATAATAGCATCTACATCTTTATTTACTATATTAGTTAAAACATTTTTAATATCATCTAAGATAAAGGTAACATTAGAAATATTATTTAAATTTTTATTTAAATTAGCACTTTCTATAGAGCTTTTATTAATTTCAACTCCAATAACTTTATTAAATTTATGAGCTAAAGCTAAGGTCATAGTACCCACACCACAACATAAATCTAAAGCAAGATTTTTATTACTTACATTAGATACAGCATCAATAGCTTTTTTATAAAGATATTCCATTGCTTTATTATTAACTTGCATAAAGGTATAGGCATCAATTAAAAAAGTATTATCTAAAATTTGCATTTTTATATTTTTAGCAGTAGATAAATATTCAATATCTCCATCTACTATCTTATTGCCTATATTTTTATTTTTTAAGATAGATAAAGATGTTATTGAAAATTTACTTGCTAAAGTTTTAAGACTAAGCTTAACATCATCAGCTAAATTATCAAAAATAGATAAACATACTAATTTTTCTATAATGCAATCACGCATAATAAGATTACGAACCACACCTCTATTTTGACTTTCATCATATAAAGGTACTTTATATTTATTTAAAATATCACAAAGCTCATTTGCAAAATCACTCATCCAAGATACTTCTTGTAAACATTCTTTTATAGGTATGGTCTTATGTGAAAAACTCTCATAAAATCCTTGATAAATAAGACCACCTTTATCATAAGAGAAAGAACGTATAGATTTATTGCGACAATTATTTACAATATCCTTATCATAAAGATTATAAAAATCACAAACTTTAATATTTAAATTAAGTTTATCTACATTACTTTGTAAAATATTCTTTTTAAAATTTAATTGTTCTTTATATTTTAAAAATCTAAAAGAACAAGATCCACATAAGTCCTCATATTGACAAGAGCTTTCTATACGATGGATATTAGGTGTAACTATAGATTCTAAAATGCCCTCACGCCTATTTGATCCTTTTGCAAAATAATCTTTTAATGTAACTAAGACATCTTCATTTAAATATGTATTTTTTACAAAAACTAAATCATTTTCAAATGTAGCAATACCTACACCTTTATCAGAAATATCTTGAATCTTAACCTTTACTACCACTTTATTTTCCTAATAAACAGACAATAATACAATTATAATTTTACATAATAATAAAGACTTTGATAAACTCTTATTTGTTAAAATAAGAAACTATAATGAACTTATTTTATTTCTCAAAAATTTAGAAAGGATAAAAAATGAAGTTTTCAAAAAAAGCTATTATACCTATTTCAATAATTGCAGCTTTATCTCTTAACGCATGTACCAATCCTACCTCAACAGCTGGTGCACACTCTTCATTTACTGAAGGTATTATTATGGATTATGAAAAAATCTCTATTAATAAAGATCAGTATAATGATATGAAATCAGCAGGTGTTGCTGCAATGGCTGGTGCTGGTATTGGTCAAATTATAGGTAAAGACACAAAATCTACGCTTGTTGGTGCAATAATAGGTGGTCTTGTTGGTAATACTGTTTCAAAACTAGGTAACAGCTACTCAGATGGTATGCGTGTGACTGTACAAACAGCAAAAGGTCCAATTATTGTTGATACTTTATACTAATGTTTATATAGAAAAAATGCAAAAGTACGTATGATTAATCGTAATGGCAAAGTAACAATGCAAGTATTAACTACAGAGGGTTATAGAACAGCAGTTGAAGATAGTCCTTCAAAATGCCCAATGTAAGATAAGTAAAAAGAAGGTGATGCAAAGTCACCTTTTTTATGGGCAAAAAAAAAAGCATCTCAAGATGCTTTTATTTTTTTGGATGGTGGCCCATTCCCGGCTCGAACGGGAGACCCAACGATTATGAGTCGTTTGCTCTAACCAACTGAGCTAATGGGCCAACGTGCGACATTTTACAAGAAGAATATTAATATGTAAAGTACTTTTTTATTTTTTTAGTAGTTATATGCAAAAATAATATCATTATCATGTAATTAAAAGAAAATATTCCTATATAAAAAGAAATAGCTATAATTGTAAATTTACAACTCATAGCTATATTTTGCCTTAAAATTTCTTATTACTTATAAAATATTTTCCCTATTATAAGCCTTATAGTGACATATTTTGTTATTAAAAGAATACTACTTACTATATAAATATATTTCTCTATATTTGTAATAAAAAAGAGATCTACACTAACAAATCTTTTAAAACTCACATTACTAGTTTTTATTTATAAAAGTTTGTATTAATTCATACTCTCGCATTAAATTGTCAGTCATATAATTATTTAAATTAGATATAGTGTTGCACCTTAATTTTAAGATATCAAATAAATTAAGCTTTATTAAATCATAAAAATGCGATACTTTGTGCTCAAAAGATAAATTTGTAATCTTAGTTAAACTAACATCAATTAAGAGATTTACTATTTTTTCATAAGGTGTATCTCTATATTTTTCTATTAAAGTTGCAGTATTTTCATTTCTATTTTCTTTTATATTTAAAAGTAAACTACATAAAAAATCTACACCCTTAATATTACCCTTTTGAATAAGTTTAATAAATTTATCTAAAGCAAAGTCATCATACTTTCTTGCAACAATAGTTGGCTCTTGCAAAATAAAAGATATGATTTTACGTATAGGTGTCATCTCTAATTTATTTTGTCTATTAATATAATTCCTTTGTGCCTCCCTATTAATAGCTTTATCTTGTAATTGTTCTAAATGATTTTGTAAATAACTTACATCAACATTAATTTTCTTTGATAACACATTTAAACAAACTAAACGTAAAGCATCATCTTTTATATGTGAAATTAATTCTAAAACAGTATTTATATACTTAGGACCATTACCTAAATCAGTTAAATCATATTTTAAAGATGGGGCATAAACTATAAATTCAGGATAAGACATAGAGTCATCTACAATAGAATTTATAGCATCTATACCGTGTTCTCTAACTAAAGAATCTGGATCATGCTCTTTTGGTAGAAATGCAAATCTAACTTCCTTTTGTCCACTAACAACAGAAGCTACAGTACTACATGCTTTTAAAGCTGCATTTTGACCTGCATTATCTCCATCATATAAACAGATAATTTTATCTGTATATCTAAACATGGTTTTAAAATGCTCTTCAGTTGTAGCTGTACCTAAGGATGCAACAGACTTATTAAAATTAGCTTGTTCTAAAGAGATAACATCCATATATCCCTCAACAATAACTATCTTATCAGGTCTATTGTTATTTTTAGTTAAAACATTGTAAAGACCATATAATTCTTTACTCTTTTTAAATAAACGTGTTTCTGCTGTATTTAGATATTTTGGAAGTTCATTATTTAAAGTTCTACCACCAAAAGCTATAACCCTACCTTTTATATCTAAAATAGGAATAATTACTCTATTTCTCATAAAAGGATAATAAGAGTTATATTTATCACTTTTCTTTAAAACACCAAGTTCTACTAAAAGTTTTTTCTCATCATCTGAAAATGCTGCAAGATGATCATTTTCTAAAGGAGCAAAACCTAAACGTGATTTAGTTATAGTATTAAAACTTAAACCTCTTTTATCTTTAAAATAAGAAAAAGCCTCCTTATTCTCATTTAAATATCTAATATAGAGTTGGCATACTCTATCCATAAGTTCATAATATTGAGCATAATTTGTATTGTATTTACTACTATGAAGACTTTCTTCATACTCAACAGTAGAACCTACTAAACGAGCAAGCTCCTCAACACCATCAACAAAGGTTAAATTTTTGTATTTAACAACAAAATCAAGAGCATTTCCACTAACACCACAACCAAAGCATTTAAAAATACCTTTACTTGGACTGACCACAAATGAAGGTGTTTTTTCATTATGAAATGGACAACAGCATGTATAATTTACACCTTGCTTTTTCAACTTAACATAGTGTTCTATAACTTCTTCAATTGAAACAGCTGGTAATAACTTGTTTTGTATATAGTCTTTTTTTATAAATGGCATAATATAATATTTCTTTCGTGTTATTATTGTATAATTTATTGTGATTTATCTTAAGATAACTACCTAAATTATGGATTTAATTTTCCATAACATAATAACATAATTCATATTTTTTTATTTTAAATTTTTCTCTATGGCTACATATTGTATAGGTGACGTGCATGCTTGCTACGATGAGCTTATTGCACTTTTAAATTTAATAAAATTTGATGATACAAAAGATCATCTTATTTTTACAGGCGATCTTATTGGTCGTGGACCTAAACCTCTTGAAACTATGAACTTCATGCTTGAACATAAACATTGTGTTAATGCAACTATGGGCAATCATGATTTAAATTTTCTTGCTATTGTAAATAATGTAGTAAAGGCAAAAGAAATAGATAATTTACAAATTCTTTTAGACTCTGAAAATCTAAATGAAATTGTAAAATTTATAAAAAATATGCCTTTTATGTATGTAAATAAAAAACTATCTTTATGTGTAACACATGCAGGTTTATACCCTTTTTGGTCTTTTTCTTATGCAAAAGAAGTAGCAAGTGAACTATCTTCTGTTTTAAAGGACAAATATAGATCAAGGGTACTTTTACAAAATATGTATTCTAATATACCTGTTATGTATGACCCTAATATGCAAGGTCTAAATCTTTGGCGTTTTGGAGTTAATGCTTTTACACGTATGCGTCTTCTTTATAGATCAGGTATATTAGATTATAAAAGTACATCTATAAATCCAAAAGATGCTCAAACATCAGGTCTATTTCCTTGGTATGATCTTGGTGATATTGGTCGTGGTAAAAATAAACAATTTAAAGTTATTTTTGGACATTGGGCAGCCTTAAATGGTCAATGTCAAAGACCTTTTGTTAAAGCTATAGATACAGGATGTGTATGGGGTGATAGACTTACAGCCTATAGTGTTGATGAAGATAAACTTTATAGCGTTAAGTCAAAAGGTTATAGTCAAATAGGATAAAAAAGGCTAATAATTATCTTACTAGCCTTTTATCAATATTAAGAGCGTTTCCATGTTTCAAAATGAAACTTTAAATTGCTCTTTTCATCTGTAAAGGTTTTAGATTTATCTACTAAATCAAAACCTTTACCTTCCCATGATGGGAAGTATGTATCACCGTTAAAAGTCTTTTCAACAACAGTAATGTGCAATACATTAGCAAGATCTAATGTCTCTTTATATATATGACCACCACCTATTATCATAATCTTAGGTGAATCATGGACAAGATTTAAAGCACTTTCTATACTATCTACACATTCAATATTATCTTGTGATTTCATAGTTTTACTAATAACTATATTACGTCTATTAGGTAATGCTCTACCTATAGATAAAAATGTATTTTTACCCATTAAAATAGGATATGTAGAAGTTATTTCCTTAAAATGTTTTAAATCTGCACTTATATGCCATGGCATCTTATTATCAATGCCAATGACTAAGTTTTCAGATACACAAACAACTATCTCAATTGATGGCATATAAAGACCTAATTTCTATAAATAAACTCAGGACCATCTTCTTCAAAGTCAAAGTCTTCATCTGTATAATGATGATTAACTTCTTTTTCAGCTTCGGTCCAAACAAAGTTATCAGATGCCTCTTGTGCACTTTCTTCTTTGTTTTCTTCTTGCTCTTTTGCTTTTAATTCATTAATTAGCTTTTGAAGCTCTGTTATTAATGCTTGTGTATTATGTTTACTTGCAGCTGAAATTACAAAAGTCTTAAGAGGTTTTTGCTCAAATTTTTCCTCAATCTCTTTACATAATTCAAGAGCATAAGACTCATCTACAAGATCAACTTTATTTATTACAAGAAAACGTGGCTTATCAAATAGATCATGAGCATATTGCTTTAATTCATTTTCAATAATTAAAGCATTCTCTAAAGGAGAACTTTCATCTACTGGTAATACATCAATTAAATGAACTAAAACTCTACATCTTTCAAGATGTCTTAAAAATCTATGACCTAAACCTGCACCCTCTGATGCTCCTTCAATAAGACCAGGAACGTCAGCAATTACAAAGCTATCATGTTCATTAGTTTTAACTACACCTAAATTAGGTACTAATGTAGTAAATGGATAATCAGCAACCTTTGGACGTGCTGCAGATACCGATCTAATAAAAGTTGATTTACCAGCATTTGGCATACCTAAAAGACCAACATCAGCTACTAGTAATAATTCTAGATTTAAAATTCTTTTCTCACCTGGAGTACCATTTGTCTTTTGACGAGGTGCTCTATTTACAGAACTTTTAAAGTGTGTATTACCAAGACCACGTCTACCACCACGTGCTACACAAACTTTATCTGAAATATTACGTAAATCGCCTAAAACTTCACCTGTTTCAGCATCAGTAATTCTAGTACCTACAGGAACTTTTAGTAAAATATCTTCACCACGAGCACCTGTACAATCTGCAGATGAGCCATTTTCACCTCTACCTGCTTTATAGAATTTAGTAAATTTATAATCTACTAAGGTGTTTAGATTATTATCGGCAAGAATATATACGTGACCACCATCACCACCATCGCCACCGTCAGGACCACCACGTGGAATGTATTTTTCACGACGAAAACTTACACAACCATTACCACCATCGCCAGCCTCAACTCGGATTGTGGCTTCATCTACGAATTTCACTATAAACCTCCATGTAAGACTGTTTAAAAAATTTTAAGTAACAAATAGATTATATGATAAAAATCAAAAAACTTTTTCTATTTATACAAAAAAAAGCCCCGTGTAATACGGGGCAAATTCTTTATAGATAAGTTAGATTATGCAGCAATTTCTTGCTCAATAATCTCAACAAACTTGCGACCTTTTGGACCACGAGTTACAAAAGCAACTTTACCAGTCTTCTTCGCAAATAGAGTATCGTCACGACCTAAACCAACATTTGCACCAGCGTGAAAATGTGTACCACGTTGACGAACAATAATGCTACCTGCTGATACTAACTCACCAGCATAGCGCTTTACGCCTAAACGCTGAGCCTGGGAATCGCGACCGTTACGTACGGAACCGCCAGCTTTCTTGTGTGCCATTTATTCCTTACTCCTAACCTGTTATACCAGTAATCTTTAAATCAGTATACCACTGACGATGACCTGTAACTTTTTGATGGTGCTTACGACGACGGAATTTAACAATCTTAATTTTCTCGCCACCGTGCTCGCCTAGTACTTCAGCAGTAACCTTAGCACCCTCTACGTATGGTGCACCAACTTTAATGTTGGTACCATCTGAAAGCAGTAATACCTTATCTAAATCGATCTTATCACCAGCTTTGTTATTTAGAAGCTCAACGCTTAAAACGTCGCCTTCTTTAACTTTGTGCTGTTTACCGCCGCAAAAAATAACTGCGTACATAGTTCAAACTCCGGAAACAGCAGGAGTTTGATTCTCCCGCATATAAACCTGTGAATAATTAATTAGAATCTACCCTCTCGGGAATATTGAGTGCGAATTATATACCAAAAAATATAAAATAGCAATATTTTATATAAATTGTTACATTGTATTTATGTAATATTTTTTATTTTTCCTATTTTAGATTCTAACATTATGTTTTTATAAAAAAGTGCTTAAATTTAGTGTTCTTGATTAATTTTTTTAAATTTTAAATTTTGTCAAAATGATTTGCAGTGTTACAATTATTAGAATAAAAGATTTGTTTGGAATTATTTCAATGTCAACTACAGAAAATGCAATGCAAATTATTGATAAAGATATGCTTCAAGTAGAGCAACTTTTATCAAAAACAGTTACAGACTCTAAAATAGAAAAACATGTGAATGAAATGTGTCAATATGTTGTAAGTGCAGGTGGTAAAAGATTAAGACCAAGATTAGTACTAACAATAGCAAGAGCTTTACCTTCTTTTAAAGAAGAGTATTTAAGTAAAGCATATGATATTGCCACATCACTAGAATTATTACACACAGCTACATTAGTTCATGATGATGTTATAGATGTATCACCTGTAAGACGTGGTCAACCTACATTGCATGAAATAGAAAGTAATCATATTGCAGTGTTGACTGGAGATTATTTATTTACTAAATGCTTTTTAGCAATTGAAACTTTTGTTGATGCTAAATTAATCTTATCTATAAATAGAACTCTATCAAAACTAGTTGCAGGTGAAATCTTTCAACTAGAACATCAAGGCGATCTAAATATTAGTATAGAAGAATATGAAAATATTATTTATTGCAAGACAGGTGCTTTATTTGAGCTTTGCTCATATACCTTTGCAGATCATATAAATGAAGATGCTAATATTATTGAAAATCTAAAGACTTTTGGTCGCAAGATTGGTAGTGCCTTTCAAATTGTTGATGATATCTTAGATTACACCTCAGATTCAGAGTGTTTAGGTAAATCTATAGGTGAAGATTTAGAAGATAAGAGAATAACTCTACCTTTAATCTTAACTTTAAATAGTCTTGATAATTCTAAAAAAGAAGATTTCATCAAAGCTTTTGATGATGCAAATTTAGATAAAGTTATAGCTTATATGAAAGATGCTGATGCTTTTAATAAAACTAAAAATTATGCAAAAGAGCTTATAGATGATGCAAAGAAGTGTTTAGATATTCTTTCAGATAGTTCTTATAAACAACTATTATTAGCTCTTTGTGACAAAATTATTGATAGAAAGAATTAATCTAAATATTATAAAAAAGGGCATTTACATGCCCTTTGACCTATTGAAATTAAATATTAATCTGCAAAAGGATCTTCAATAAAGATTGTTTGTTCTCTTTCAGGACCTGTAGATAAAATAGCTACCTTAACACCTGAAACTTCCTCTAAACGTCTTACATATTTTTGTGCATTTTCAGGAAGCTTATTAAAGTCAGTTACACCAAATGTTGACTCACTCCAACCTGGCATAGTCTCATAAACTGGCTCTACATCATAGTCTTCTGCAGCTAATGGTGGTAACTCTAAAGTTTTACCATCTTTTGTCTTATAAGCAACACAGATCTTAACTTCATCCATGCCATCTAAAACATCTAGCTTCATTAAAGCTAAAGCTGATAATGAGTTAATAGTTGCAGAACGTCTCATTGCTACAGCATCATACCAACCTGCACGACGAGGTCTACCTGTAACTGCACCAAACTCTTTACCACGTGTGCAAATACCTTTACCTACTTCATCTAATAACTCAGTTGGGAATGGGCCACCACCTACACGTGTTGTATAAACTTTTGCTATACCTAAAACATAATCGATATTTAAAGGACCAGTACCAGAACCTGTACAACAACCACCTGCTACTGTATTTGATGATGTTACATAAGGATATGTACCATAATCAATATCTAAGAATGTACCTTGAGCACCTTCAAATAAAACTTTTTTACCAGCTTTACGAGCATCATCTATTAAAGCAGAAATATCTGCAATCATAGGAATTAATCTATCACGTAATGACTTTACTGACTCTAAAACTGATTCAAATGAAACCTCAGGCTCATTATAGTAATTCTTTAACATGAAGTTACGATAATCTAATAGAGCTTTTAACTTAGTTTCAAACTTATCCATGTCTAATAAGTCGCCTACACGTAAACCACGGCGTGCAACTTTATCTTCATAACAAGGACCAATACCCCTACCTGTTGTACCAATAGCATTAGCACCACGTAACTTTTCTGCACCTTTATCAATTGCAGGATGTATTGGTAATAGTAAGGCACATGCTGCAGAGATCTTAATTCTCTTTTCTACATCTTTAAAACCAGCAGCGTCTAACTCGCCAATTTCTTGAAATAATGCCTCTGGAGATAAAACAACACCAGAACCAATTAAACATAAACAATTATCATGTAATATGCCAGATGGAACTAGTCGTACTACTACTTTTTGATCTCCTACTACTAAGGTATGACCTGCATTATGTCCACCTTGACTTCTTACAACAAGACTTGCTTGTTTAGTTAAAAGATCGGCAATCTTGCCTTTACCTTCATCACCCCATTGGGTTCCAAGAACTACTACATTTTTTGGCATAACAATCTCGCATGTGAATGTGGCAAAATAAGTGGGTCTTAAATGACCCACGACCTTGTAATATTAATATTATTTAAATTTATTTTCAATAATACTATTTTTCGCCCTTAGCATCTTTAAAGTACTTAAAGAATTCACTATCTGGGTTTAAAACCATAACATTATTACTATCTTTCATTGCCTTTTTATAAGCATCCATAGAGCGTAAAAAGTCAAATAGTTCAGGGTTTTGTGAGTAAGCATTAGCATAAATCTTAGTAGCCTCAGCATCACCTTCACCCTTTAACATTCTAGCTTCTCTTTCAGCTTGTGCTATTTTAACTACAACTTCTCTATCAGCTTGTGCTCTAATTGCTTCAGCCTCTTGACGACCTTGTGATCTATGTAATTTAGCAACAGCATCACGTTCTGCTCTCATTCTTTGATAGATAGAATTTGATACTTCTAAAGGTAAATTAATTTGCTTAATTCTTACATCAATTATTTCTATGCCCAATTCTGTAGCAGATGAACCAATATCACGCAAAGCATTTTGCATAACTTCATCACGCTTTGATGCACCAATAACAGCAGGCTCATGAGTTGAATCAAAATCATTTACAAGAGCATCAGAACCTTGACCTGATACAATTTCATGAATTGTAAGTTTACCAATTTGTGAACGTAGAGAGTTTGTAATACGACGACGTAATAATTCCTCTGCTTGTAACTTATTACCACCTGCTGTAGTTAAGAAATAAGTTGTAGGATCTAAAACACGCCATTTTACATATGAATCAATAATTAAGTCTTTCTTCTCTGCTGTTACAAATCTATCTGCAGTTGAACTTAATGTTTGTATTCTTGCATCTAAAACTTTAATTTTATCAACAAAAGGTAATTTAAAATGTAAACCTGGTTTTGATATGCTTAGTTTTTTATCTGCATCACGTACAACTTTACCAAAACGAGTAACAATACCAACATTACCCTCTGTTATAACAAAAAGAGAATTAAAACCTATAATAGCAGCAAAGAAAGTTCCTGCTAAAATTGTATTTAAAGTTGAACCTTTCATTATATCTTTCCTTTAGTAATTTGTACCATAACTGCTATTGTAGTTATATGATTTACCATAATGTTCTACACTTTGTCTTTTATTTGTATTTATTGTCTTTGTCTCTGTATTTACTACAGGAATTTCAACTGTATTTGGAGTTGAATCTACCCCATATTGGCTCTTTTCATCTTTTAATGAAGAAGTATCCTTTTTATCTGTCATCTGTGGAAATGGCATATATAAAACTGGAGATTGACCATTTTTAGTATCTACAATAACTTTAGATGAACTACCTAAAACTTCTTGCATAGTATCAAGATAAATACGAGTACGTGTAATATCAGGAGCTGCATTAAATTCTGGTAAAAGTTTTTGGAAACGAGCAACCTCACCTTCTGCATTTAAAACAACTTGTGATCTATAAGCTTCAGCTTCTTGTCTTATACGTTGTACTTGACCTTCTGCTCTTGGAATAACCTCATTTGCATAAGCTTCAGCTTCTCTTTTAAATCTTTGTTCATCTTCTTGAGCTGCAATAGCATCATCAAATGCTTCTTTTACTTGATTTGGTGCACGATCAGGTAGAAAGTTTACATCAACTACAGATAAACCCATATTATATGGTTCAATAATTGATACTAATAAATCACGTGTATTTTGACGCACAACCTCACGACCTGATGTTAAGATGTCATCCATCATAGAGTGACCTACAACATAGCGTAAAGCTGAATCTGTTGCCTCAAGTAATGAATGATCTGGATTTGTTACTGAATATAGATACTTAATAGGATCACTTATTCTATATTGAACATCCATCTCTACTATAACAACATTTTCATCTTCTGTTAGCATAGAACCTGATGATTGAATAGAACGAACTTGTTCAATATCTACAATATTCACTTCATCAATACCAGGGATCATCCAACGAAGACCTGGCTCTACTACTTCATAAACTTTACCAAAACGTAATACAACACCACGCTCAGCTTCTTTTACTGTATAAAAACCTGTAAAAATAAAGAAACCTAAAAGTAATACAAAGATAAAGCCTAAACCAAAGCTTGATTTCTTTGAGCCTTTAGAAGAATTAGAAGAGCCACCTAAGATTTTTTTTAGAAGATTTAAAGGTGATTCTGATTGTTTCTTCTGTCTATTACTATGTCTTTTCCATGGATCATTATCATCTTGATATGAGTTATTACTCTCATTTCTTGAATCCTTATCTGATCCATTATTATTTGAATTAGGAGCATTCCAGCCCATTAAATCAATATTATTATTCTCTTTCATATCTATATATCATCAAAATCAAAATTAAAATCATAAGACTCTTTTACTACTTCTGTTTCAACCCATGGTGGATTATCACCAATAAAACACTTAGTTAAAAGTCCATTTGTTATTTTATCTATACGTGAGGCTTCTTGATTTAAAATCAATATGCTAAGTAGCATATTACCATTATCAGTATAGTTTTCGCTTAGGACAGCCTTAGCTTCGTATAATAAAGCTCTAAGCTTGCCATCTTTTGCACTAATTTCAACATCAAACTTACTTGTATTTGATGCTAATCTTTCAGATATAGCAGTAAGTAAATCAGAAAGACCATATTGAGTCTTAGCACTTACATTTACTCTTATAGCTACATTATTTTCATCACGTACAATTGTAGTTTTTACTCCCTCTACTAGATCTGATTTATTAAATACCATAATAGTAGGGATATCTTGTGCATTTATCTGTTCTAAAACACTATTAACTGCTTCTATATTGTCATCTAATCTCTTATCAGAGCAATCTACAATATGAAGAAGTAAATCAGCATTTGTAGTCTCCTCAAGCGTTGCTCTAAAAGCAGCTACTAAATCATGAGGAAGATGTCTAATAAAACCCACTGTATCTGCAAAAACACATTTACCTACAGTATTTAAAGACATAGTTCTAAGAGTAGGATCTAATGTAGCAAATAATTGATCTGCTGCATATACATCTGATTTAGTTAAAGTATTAAATAAAGTAGATTTTCCTGCATTTGTATAACCTACAAAAGACACTACAGGAACAGAGTTCTTCTTTCTTTGAGATCTATTTTGCATACGACGTTTTGCTACAATTTCTAAATCTTCTTTAATTGCTGCAATACGTTCTTTTAAAGCTCGTCTATCAAGCTCAATCTGAGTCTCACCAGGACCGCCACGCAGACCAAAACCACCTTTTTGTCTTTCAAGGTGAGTCCAACCTCTAACTAAACGAGCTTGAGCATATTTTAAAGATGCTAATTCGACCTGAAGCTTACCTTCATAAGTACGAGCACGCCTTGCAAAAATATCTAAGATAAGAGCAATTCTATCTAAAACTCTTACTTTTAGCTCTTTTTCTAAATTTCTCTCTTGAGCAGGTGATAATGCTGAGTTGAAAATAACACATTCAACTTCATGTAAATTTATAGCATCTAAAACTTCGCTAACCTTACCTTTACCAATAAAGGTTCTAGCATCAGGAGCTTCTCTTTTACATACAATAGCATCTTTGACTAAAGCACCAGCTGATTCTGCTAACCTATAAAGCTCTTCTAAATCTTCTTTTGATTCTGCTTGAGGTAATTCAACATGTACTAATAATGTATTACCTAAAGGTTCAAATTCTATTTCTGACATAAATTTTTAAATCTTAAATTTAAGATGCTTTACCATCATCATCTGATGTAATTTGTATAGCTTTTGCAGGAACTATTGTTGAAATTGCATGTTTGTATACTAATTGACATACTTGATTTTTTAATAAAATAACAAATTGATCAAATGATTCTATTTGACCTTGTAATTTAATACCATTTACTAAAAAGATTGATACAGAAATTTTTTCCTTTCTTAAAGTGTTTAAAAAAGGATCTTGTAATGATTGTACTTTTGCCATTTTTACTACCACATGTTTTATTGTTTTTATTATAATAAACTTAAAAGAGCTAAATTATTAGCATTAAACTCATTTTATAGGATTTTTATACTTTACTCTATAACTTAGCTTATTTTAAATATTAAAATTTGAATCATATGGCGTTTTATAATCAATTAAATAATAAACATTAGACAAATTTAATTTAAAAAATGATTTTAAGTCCTTGTCTTTTGCATCTTTATTATTTAATTTAAAATACACAGACTTAAATTTAGTTAAAATATTTTCCATATCAAGATCAAAACTATCCATATTTAAAAGAACAGAGTAATCATTCTTATTTTGTACATTATTTAATATACTAATATTATCAATATTAACTATTGATTTAATATTTTGCTCATATAAGAATCTTGCATTTTCAAAGTTCTTAGTAATCACTACAAGTCTATCTTTATTTAAAAGTGTAGTTAAAGAATTTACAATAATATTTACATTAAATGTGTCATCAAATTCTAAAAGAATATCACCATGTTTTTTCTTTAAATTTGATATGTAATCTTCAAGTAAAGTTGTATATGTTAGATCACTTGTATTTTTTACATAGATCTTATCTTCATAAATTAAAGCATTTACATGTAAAGCATTATATCCAATACTTGAGACAAAATTAGATTTAAATGAAGAGTTAGCACTTTTTATAACAAGATTTTTATAATTTTTAGCATTATTAAAAGCTATAAAATCGCCATCATCTTGTACTTTATATTTATCATTTATAAAAAACTTATCTAAAGATAGATTATAGTTTTTATTAGTTATTGCATAATCTTCATTTATATAATCTGAATGTATATGCATAAAAGACAACATTAAATCATATAAAGTATCTAATGTTACAACCTTATCTTTATTTAAAGTTAAATTATTAAAGCTATCTTCATATTGATTTTTATAAAAATCAGATACTAAAAAGATTAAAGGTACTCTTACTTTCTTATAGTCAAAAGCAACATTTTTCTCTTTATCTTGAACATTATCACCACTTGCACTCATATAGATAAGAGCTCTATAGTCAATACGCATTCTAAAAAGATTATAAATATCAGTTAAAAGATAATCTGTGTACTTTATACTATTTAAATATTTATCTAAATAACTATATGGCTTAAACATAGAGATAATATTATCCCTATTTGCAAGATCACCTACAATATCAGGATAGGTTAAATCAAACTTTTCAAAAGAGTCATTATATCTATGATCATATGGAGGTGTTGAACCCATAAGATGAATTATTAAAAGATTATTTTCATGACGTGATAATCTGCTTTCAAGTTCTTTTAATTTATTAAATAAAACTTTATCAGGTCTTTTAGATAGAAAGTTTTCAAATGAACTATCATCTGTAAAATAGGTTTCATCACATAAATTAGCTAAAGCTGTTATTTTATTTGAATATTTAGATTGTCTTTCTTGATTTGAATACCAATAAGTTTTAAATCCTGCCTTTTTAGCAAGGGAAATTAAGTTTTCACCTTTAGTAAGTGACATTGGTTTATAAAGATTACTTTGTGATAGTCCTAAAAATAATGATTCTCTACCATTAGAAAAAGGAACATAAGCATTTTTAATTACAATTTGATTTTTATCATGTAATTTTGATAAAAAAGGTGTATCTTCTACTACATGTGTATATACACCCATTAAATCCCTATTTACATTATCAGAGATAACAAGAATATAAAATTCACCCTTTTGATCTTTATAAGCTTTAGCCATTTTATTTTCATGTTCTTTTTGATTTAAATCAAAATCTTTAATTAAAGATCTTTCATTTTGATAAAGTTCTATATATGAACTTACCATGCTTAAATTTAAAAAGAAAAATAAGCTAAAAGCTAAAGAAGATATAGATAAAATAATCTTAATCTTAATATTTTTAGAGCGTTTTTTTATATAAAATTTTATTACCTTAGTCAGTAAAAATACGACTAGAGAAAATAAGACTATAGCAAGGATATTTTCAAAATTTAAAATGTAGTGAAATAGATAATCTAAAGTTTGTTCTTTTGTACTTTGAATTATGCTCAATAAATCACTATTTGATACAAATATGTCAAATTTATGATAATAAGAATATGTTAAAGCTCCTACAATATACAAAAGACTTAAAATAAAACTAAAGATATAGGCTATCTTATGTAGTGAGCTTTTAATAAGAAGAACAACAATTGTCCATAAACATGCACTTAAGAGAAAAGAATATATAAAATCTTTGTAAGAATATACTTCTGACACAGAAGATACAAAATATGCAAAAGTTAGAGATAATACTAACATTAATGCAAGTAAGGCATATTTTAATATATTCTTGTTCATCTTTTTTATCCGATCTTTTAAACCTTTAACAGTTTAATTTTTTAAGGACAATACTTAAATTATCCTCATATTCTATATCTAATATTGTTCTTGAAGCAAAAAGTGATCCTCTTAACCAAGTCATTTGATGTTTTGCAAGTTGTGATGTTGCATTAATTGACTTTTCAATCATTTCCTCAAAAGAATACACATTATTTAAATACTCAAAAACTTGTCTATAGCCTACACAACGCATAGATGGCATATTTAAATTTAAAGAGTATCTATTTAAAAGATCTTGAACCTCATCAACAAGCCCCATCTCTATCATCTTTAAAAATCGTTCTCTTATAGTAATTCTTAAATTAGTTCTATCATTATTTTTAGGTAATAAAACAAACTCTTCACGAGAGAATGGACATTTATCTCCTTTATCCTTAAAAAAAGAGCTCATAGATTTATTTGTCATTAAATATACTTCATAAGCACGTGATACCCTTTGTTTGTCATTTGGGGCAAGTTTTGTATATAAAATAGGATCTATATCTTTTAATAAAGAATGAACATAAGTCCAACCCTTACTATCACCTAAAGCTTGTACATGAGCACGTGTAGCTTCATCTGTTTGAGGTAGAGGTGAAAGACCATCAACTAAGGCCTTATAATACATCATAGTACCACCACAAATAATAGGTGTAGCACCCCTTGCTTTTATATCTGATACAAGTCTTATACAATCTTCTCTAAAATTTGCAGCACTATAACTTTCATCAACATCTATAATATCTATAAGATGATGAGGGCAAATAGCTAATTCTTCTTTTGAAGGTTTAGCTGTACCTATATCCATACCCTTATAAATTAAAGCAGAATCAAGAGATATAATCTCTGCTTTTATGTGCTTTGCAAGATTAAGAGCTAAAGCACTTTTACCTGATGCTGTAGGTCCTAATATTACAATTGCATCACTCATTTATTTATACCTCTTTTAAAAAATCAAAACACATAGTTATTATGTCAATTTCTTTATAAGACTTACTATCTAAATCTTGCATAAATGAAGTACTTTTAAGAGTAGAAAGTCTACTTACTAAATCCTTTTTATCCAAAATTTTAATATCATTATTTGAGAAGATAAATTTAGCAAGTTTTAATGACATTTCTCCATTTTGTAAATCTTCATTATTTTCTTTTACAAAGGATATTATTTTATTTATAAAAGTAGCTAAATCATAACCTTTAACAAAGGATGGTATATATTTTATCTCAACACTACTTATCTTTAATTTTAATAAAAATCCCATTCTTAAAAAGACTTTATAATTATCTTTTAAAAAGTTAAGAGTATCTTTATTAACTTTAAATGAAAAAGGTACATTTAACTCCCTTGTCTCTACATTATTAAAGTTATAAGCACTTTGATATTCATAAGCTCCTATTAACTTTACAAGTGAATTAATTTTTATAAGATAGTATTTAGATAAAATCTTAATAAAAGCAAGATTTGGATTTGGAATTGAAATTAAGGTTAGAACCTTATGCTCATCATCAATACTATCAATAGCTAAAATATCGCTATTTACAAAGTCACTATCTAATAAAGACTCATATTTATAATCTATATTGTCATTTTTAGGACTTAAACTTATAGCAATATCTTCTTCAACAACTTCATTTTTATCAATAAAAGATAATAAATCTTTTTTATCAAAAGGACTTACTTTATTATCCTTATTTAAATCATCTAAATCTACATTATAAATTCTATTTTTAAAATCATCATTTACTAAGACAGAAGATGATTTATCTTGTTCTTTAGATAGAATATTTTCTTTATCATCATTAGATGAATTTATAACTAAATCATCTTCATTTATAAGAACAACTTCTTCTTTAGAATGTAGATTTTGTAAAAGATCTTCTTTTTTTTCTTCTTTATAATTTAAAGCTGCATCTAACTTTTCTAAGCTTAAATCATTAAAAGGAATTAGATTATCTACTATAGTAGTGTAAACAAAATCATGGATAACATTGCTTTCATGAAATCTAACTTCATCTTTTCTTGGATGTACATTTACATCTACTAAATTTGGATCTATTGTCAAATAAAAAACACAACGTATAGGTCCTTGTGTTTTAGTTACTTCATTAAAAGCTTGACGCAGAGCATGAATAATCACTTTATCTGCTATAGGTCTTTTATTTAAAAATAAATATATAGCATCAGGTAATGATTTTTCTATTGCAACAGGTGGAAGTAAAAAACCCTCAAGAGATAAATTATTTTCTTCTTTTTTTATATAAGTTGCATTAGATAAACTTATATCTATAAGTTTTGCTGTTCTTTTTTGAAAATCAAGTAAACTATCTGCTTTTTTTACAGAGAGGATTTTTTTACCATCACTTATAAAATCAAATGAAATATCTCTATGCGATAAAGCTTCTTTTATAAAAACATCTTTTATATGTAAAAACTCAGTTCTATCAGACTTTAAAAAGCGTCTTCTTGCTGGAGTATTAAAAAATAATTCATTTACCTCAACTGTTGTACCTTTAGCATGTGCTTTTGCATATACTGTTGGATCTTGATTTAAACCCTCAACAAAAACAGCATGACCATGTTCATCCTCCTCTCTTTTAGAGGTTAAAACAAGTTTTGAAACAGATGAAATAGAAGCAAGGGCTTCACCTCTAAAGCCCATAGTTAAAATAGCATTTAAATCTTCAATTGATGCTATTTTTGATGTAGCATGAGGTGCAAGAGCTAAATGTAGTTCATCTTTACAAATACCTACACCATCATCAGATACTTTAATTAATACGCGACCTGATTTTTTAATCTCAAGAACTATATGTGTAGCTTTTGAGTCTATTGAGTTTTCAATAAGCTCTTTAACAACAGAGGCAGGTCTTTCTACGACCTCACCTGCTGCTATTTGATTTGCAAGTTGTGTACTTAACTTTTTAATTGGCATATTATCTTGGAATTGTTATCTTTTGACCTACTCTTAAGTTAGTATTAGGCATACGATTTGCTGACATAATAGCTTTTACGCTTACCCCATACTTCTTAGAGATTATAGATAAAGACTCACCTTTTGATACTGTATGAACTAAAGCTCTGTTTGAAGTTCTATAAGAAGACTCTACACGAGATCTAAACTTCTTAGCAGGATTTTTCTCATAATAGGACTTAATACCCTGATAAATTGAATAAGCAATTTGTTTTTGATAATTAGGTTGATTTAACTTAATTTCCTCATAAGGATTTGATAAAAAGCCTGTCTCAATAAGCAAAGATGGAATATCTGGTGACTTTAATACAGCAAGAGATGCAGGAATTGGTTTTTTATTATGTAATTTAGTAAATTGACCTAGTTTTGCTAAGATCTCTTCTGCTAAAGTATAACCTTCAGCCTTACTATTAGTAGATGTCATATCTAAGATAGTTGCAGATAGATATGGATTTTGAGCAGATTGAGATATAACTTCACCTGCACCACCTAATAAATGAGATGTTTTCTTTTGTTTTAAGATCTTACCATTTTCTCTTTGTGATCTATTATCAGATAAAACCCATACAGATGCACCACGTGCACTTGAACCTGATGCAACAGAGTCTGCATGAATTGAAATTAAAATATCAGCCTTATATTGACGAGCAATTTCAGAACGTCTATCTAAATCAACAAAGACATCTTTAGATCTAATTAATTTACCTCTAAATAATTTATTTGAGTTTATATAATTAGCAAGAGCTGTAGCTATAGCTAAAGTTACGTTCTTTTCACGCACACCTCTTTTACCTAAAGCACCTGGATCTTTACCACCATGACCTGCATCAATTGCAATAATAAATGGATCTGGTATTGCATTAATTGGAGTTGGAGGAGGAGGTGCTTGTGTATCTAAAACTTGCTCTTCAACTACATGTTGTTTATTAACAGGTCTTTGTGTAGGTCTTTGAGTTACTTGCTGATTTTTAGCGTTTTCTTGCTTCATTGCAGCAATCTTTTTCTCATACTCAACAACTTGAGATGGTGTCATTGTTCTAATACCATCTTGACCTACTGTAGATAGAGAGTTTAATAGTTCTTTTTCAGCAAAATCAGCATCTTTTACAGTAATAACTTGAAGAGGAGGTGTTCCTACACCATGACCTTTACCCTCAAGCTTTTGAGCTGTTTTTTTATCTAAAACCTTAATTTCATCACTACTTTTTGCACCTTTATAATTAGATGCACTATGAGGAAAATCTACAACTAATCTATAATTGTGACCTAGTTGAGGATTTAAAACAAAAACTTTAGGTGTACCTGCACCTTGAAGTTTAAAAATGTATCTTACATCTTTATTTTGTATATTTTTACTTATGCCTTTTATAGCACTTTTAGATTCAAGAGCTACTTGATATGGTGCATTTTGATAATTAGAAACATTATTTACACGTAATATGAATTGAGATCCATCTTGAGATAAAGCTTGAGAGTATTTTGGATTAAAATCTAAATCTAAAACAACTCTTGTTTTATCGCTATTTGCAAAAGCACGCATTGATTTTATGCTATCTGCATAAGATAGAGATACTATGCTACATAGCAAGAGTGCTAAAAGTATTTTTATATATTTCACTTTATTTTATCTTCAACTATTTAAAATTATTTTTAATACTATCAAACAAATCTTTGTTTTCAAGGTTAAAAGTCATTTCTACATATCTTTTATCAGTTCCATATTTCATATCAATAATAAAATCAGGATCTGCAAGATAACCATAAGCTTTTTCAGGCCATTCTATAATGCAAATAGCTTTTTTTAAGAAATAATCACGTATACCCATGAACTCAAGTTCTTCTGGATCATTTAATCTATAAAGATCAAAGTGATATATAAAAAAATCTTTAAAATCATAAGGTTCAACTAAGGTAAAGGTTGGTGATTTTACAATACCTTCATATTTTAATGAATTTATAAAACCACGTGTCATAGTAGTTTTACCTGCCCCTAAATCACCTATAACATAAAGACATATAGCTCTTTGTAAATTTGATAATTGAGGAATTAAATTGGAAGCTAAAATTTGCCCAAATTGCAAAGTTTTTTCTTCATTTTCTAATGTAAATTTTAACTTTTCCATGTTTTTGAACTCATAATTAAATTTTATTATATAAAAATTATACCACCTGATTATATTAAAAAAATTTATACAAATTAATATTTTGCATTAACTAATTTCTTAATATAAGGACCTAGATCGCTTGCTAAAACACCAATAGGTCCATTTTCAAGGCCAGCTAAAGAACCTGCCTTACCATGTACACATGCAGCTGTAACTACAGCTTGATTAGGAGACATTCCAGATGCTAGGAAAGCTGCAATAATACCTGTTAATAAGTCGCCCATACCACCTGATGCTAAAGCTTGAGATCCTTCATTTATAATAGTCAAATGTTTACCATCACAAACTATAGTACCAGGTCCTTTTAAGAGAACAACGCCTCCAAACTTTTGCCAAAGTCTATATGCACTTTCAAATCTATCTCTATTTATATTTTCAACACTAGTATGTAAAAGACGAGCAGCCTCTCCTGGGTGTGGTGTTATTATCTTCTTTTGAATTATATTTTCATCTAAAGATGCAAGTATATTTAAAGCATCTGCATCCATAACTACATAATCTTTATAATCCTTTAAAAGATAAAGTAAATCACGAGCTTCTACACTTTGAGAAAGACCTGGACCTATAGCTATAACATCAGCCCATTTTATTGCATCTGATACCTTATCTAAATCATTAAAATCCAAAGTCATAAGTTCTGCATATGATGCATTTAAAGCACTGAAGTTTCTTTCATCTGTTGCAACTTTAACTAAACCTGAGCCCGCCCTTAAAGCACCTATGCCACAAATTTTAGCAGCTCCACCCATACCATAAGAGCCACCTATAATAAGAACTTTACCACTATCACCTTTATTAGCACTTTTCATTCTATAAGGCAGATCTTCTATAATACTTACATACTCTCTATTTAAAATAGGAAGATAAGGTGCTCCGTCTATATAATCTAAAGCTTTATAATATTTTTGTGTATCAATATTTAAATTTTCAACAATAATTTTACCTACATAATCTACAGCATAATTAGTAAGTAAACCTGGCTTTAGACCTATCATACAAACGGTAAAATCAGCTTTAATACAATCACCTAATACATCGCCTGTATCTGAATTTACTCCAGATGGAATATCTATAGATATCTTTAGACAATTAACCTTATTTATAAATAAAATCCACTCATCAAAAGGAGCGTGAGGTGCATTTTTAAGACCTGTACCTAAAAGAGCATCAACTATAACACATGGACTTTGAGCTGTTGTTTGAGGTAAAGATGTATGGACAAGACCACCTTCGCTTTTATAAAGCATATAAGCACGCATAGCATCTGATGTCTCATGAGGTAAACCTATAGCAAATACTGAAACATTAATACCTTTTTGTTTTAAAAGGCGAGCTACAACATAACCATCTCCACCATTATTGCCCTTACCTGCAAATATCCACACATTCTTTATATCTGATTTTTGTTTTAATATACAATTAAAAACACAAAGACCTGCTTTTTCCATTAAATCATAACAACTATTGTTGTGAGACCTTGCATAATCCTTTTCTATATTTTTAACTTCATTAGTATTAAAAACTAAATGTGGGAGATTAGCCATAAAAAATCCTTATTTATAAAAGTTTATACTAGATAGATTAAGAGCTTTATAAAAACTATATCTAGTAGCGACAAATTATCCTTATTTTGTAGCTCTATAAAATAATAAAATAAGATTTGTCTTTTAACATTTTAATTCTTTAAAAGTATTATATCTAAATAGATTAAGATATAAAATTTTTGATCTTGTTCACTTTGCAAAAGAAAAAGCTAATTTTATTTATAAAAACATAAATTCATGACTTATAATTTAAAATAATCATTTTAGGCAAAAAAGAGTGAAGTGCTATGGAAATTCTTGGTGTTGATATTGGTGGAAGTGGTATCAAAGGAGCTATTGTTGATACAAAAACAGGTGAGCTTAAAACAGAGAGATTAAGAATTAAAACTCCAAAACCTGCAACTCCTGAGGCTATTGCTGATACATTATTACAATTATATAAAGAAATTGGTTATGAAGGTCCTGTTGCTTGTGGTTTCCCTGCACGTGTTATAAATGGTGTAGTACAAACTGCAGCTAATATTGATAAGTCTTGGATAAATACTGAGGTTGAAAAACTATTTTCAGAAAAGCTAAAGCAAAAAGTTTTTGTAGCAAATGATGCTGATGTAGCTGGTATTGCTGAGGTTGAATTTGGTTGTGATAAAGCAAAACATGGTTCTGTATTATTTCTAACTATAGGTACAGGTATTGGTTCTGCTTTATTTTTAAATGGTCAGCTTTATCCTAATACAGAATTTGGTCATTTAAAATTTAAAGGTGATAGTGCAGAGAAATATTGTTCAGATTCTGCTCGTGAAAAATTTGATTTAAAGTGGAGTGAGTTTGGATCACGTTTTAATGAATATCTAACCTATATAAACTTTCTCTTACAGCCTGATTTAATTATCTTAGGTGGTGGTGCATCTAAGAAATTTGAAAAATATGCAGATAAGATAACTATAGACACTAAAGTAGTTCCTGCAAAGACTTTAAACTTTGCTGGCATTATTGGTGCTGCAATGTATTGTGAAAGAAGATTAAAAGAAAAGTAATAATATGTGGGGCTTTAAAAAAGCCCCTTTTTTAATTAAGATAAAAGTAAATCATCATCAATATCTTCAATATCATCAGAACAATTAATTAAGATGCTATTGCTATCGTGATAATCAAACTCTTCAACTCTAACTAAAAGTTTTTCTTGATCATAATATCTATCTACTGTTATAGCAAAAACTACATCAACAACAGTGCCCTCTTGTATGGACATTTCTCTTTGTGTAGCTCTAAATTTTAAAGCTGTAATAGTAATAAAGCCATTACTTAATCTAAGTCTTAAATGACGTGAGCCTAAAATTTTGCTATCTAAGACAGTAAAAGTATTATCAAATAAAGGTTCTTCAAAACCGTGACCATAAGGACCATAACTTGCTAAAAGTTTTGCAAATTCTATATTAAAGCATTCATTTGGTAATGAGCCATCTGTTTCAATAACACTTTCTTCTTTAATATCAAGATTTTCATTTGCAATTTCCTCAAAAATTTCTTTAAATTTTTCAAGATTTGAGACCTTAATACTTACACCTGCAGCCATAGCATGACCACCAAATCTAATTAATAAACCTTCATGTTTTTCATTAATTAAATTTAGTATTTTAGATAAAGGAAAATTAGTTACAGAACGAGCAGAACCTGTAATTTCTTCTCCATCACCTGCAAAAACAAAAACAGGTTTTTGAAATTGATCTTTTAATCGTGAGGCAAGAAGACCTGAAAGACCAGAAAGCCAATGTTCTTTAAATACAACTAAAGATTTTTTATGCTCTTGTGTTTTAGCTTCATCTATAGCTTCTGCTAAAAATACCTTCTCATAGTCATGTCTTCTTTTATTACAATAATCAAGTCTCTTTGCAAGATTTAATGCTTCATCTTCATCTTGAGATAATAAAAGTAAGATAGAGGGATTATCAGGAAGATAAATTCTACTTGCTGCATTTAACCTTGGGCAAATATCAAAAGAAATATTATGTGTTGTAATATTTTTAAGATCAAATTTAGCAAAAGTTGATAAAGCTTTTATACCAACTTGACATAAACCTTTTTTTATTCGATTTAAACCAGCCTTTACAAGACGTCTATTGTTTATATCTAAAGGTACCACATCACCAATTGTAGCAATAGCTACTAAATCTAAAAAAGAGTTTAATTGAGGTGGTGTATCTTTATAGAAATTATCATCAACAAGTAAAGCACGTGTTGCAATAAGTAAATAGAATAAAACACCAGCACCACAAAGATTTTTAGATGGAAAATCACAATCTTGTCTTTTTGGATTGATAATAGCATTAGCATTAGGTAGAACATCTGTTATATCATGGTGATCTGTAACTATTACATCTATATTATTATCACGAGCAAAAGATATAGCTTCATGACATGAAATACCATTATCTACAGTTACAATTAAATCAACACCTTTATCTATTGCAACTTTCACAAGTTCAATAGACATACCATAGCCACTTGCATAACGAGATGGGATTAAATAATCTACATTTTTAGCACCTAAAGATCTTAAACCAAGAACACCTAAAGCTGTTCCTGTCATACCATCTACATCATAATCACCAAATACAATTATTCTTTTATCAGATTTAATTGCTTCTTTTAAGATATTAGATGCAATATCTATATCTTTTAAATCTCTATAATGTAATAGACCTCGTATATCAGCCTCAACATCTTCAATTTTAGTTATATTGCGATTTGCTAAAACATTACGAATAATTGCATTTTCTATAACATTTAAACTTGCATCTACTTCATTGTTTCTTCTTTTAATTTTCACAATAAACTCCATTTTCTTTTAGTATTTTTATAATATCTTAATCTTATTAATTTATTTACTTTTATAAAAAATAAATTCACTTTTTAATACCATCACAAGTATAATGACCAGATGAATTTTATATTTTGTGAGCTTGCAATTGAATAATTTTGAATATAAAAAAGACTACCAAAAAAGTTCAAGTCTTACTTTAATCCCCCTATTAATTCTTGCTCTTTTATCATGGACTTTAAATGAAAGAGTAACATTTTCTTTAACTGAGGATGTTAGAGTTTATATTACATTAATTGTAAGAGTTTTTTGTTTAGGACTTTTTTCTGTTTCTGTATCTTTACTTATCCCATCTACTTATAGAATATTACAGCTTACAATAACATCTTTGTCCTATGTTGTATTAGTCTTTTTATTGACAAAGTTTAGTCCTCAATCTACATCTGCACCTATAGTTTGTGTGCTTGCAGCTATATCCTCATCATTTGGTCTACTGCCAAACTTTAATTCATCTTTTTCAAAAGATAAAAGTAGTTTAATAGAAAGTATTGTTATAGCGTGCATACTCCCTATATTAATTTTTTCTACCTTATTAATTAGTATTAATATCATTAATAATTTTATAGAACTATATTTTACAAAAGAGCTTGGTAATTCCCCTACATCATTTGTTTTTGTACCTTTATATATTTGTTTACAAATATTTGGACATCACTATGAGTTAAATGAAATAGCATCTATCATGTATAGTAAGCATTATTTATCAGCATTTACAAATGCTGTAGTACTAACGGCTTTATTTTCACTACCTGCTATTGTCTTTACTCGTATCTTCTTTAGTTATAAAAAGACAAGATTATTTGTTATTACCTTAACTTGCTTTTGCATACTTTGTAATTCTATAGGTGCTTGTTTATCTATATCTTTACTTATATTACTTATTATTTTCCCAAGTTCTTTTTTTATCCTTCTTTGTACATCAAGCATACTTTTCTTTATATCTTATAATTTAAATGTAGCAGAAATTGTATCTATTTCAAATTTATATAATTTTGATACAAATTTATCCCTTTTAAATTTGGATAATGAAATATTTGAAAGTAGATTGTTACAAAGCTTAGCTCTTATCTTGCCTCCTTTTTTATTTTGCATCTTAAATTTTTGGAAAAAAGATAAGGAAATGCAGAAAAAAGAGCGTGAGGGTATTAATAATATAGGTTATAAAGTTAATAATAAAAGTATTGATGAACTACAATTATTAGCTTTAATAAGAAGTTTAGGTGGTCTTAGTAATTTTGAAATTATACGTGTTTTTGATGGTAAGATCTTTATAAAAATTGTCGATTTAAATGCTGTATCAAATTCTACTTTAAATCTCTTAATTAAAAGGAGACTACAATTTGATAGAGTCAAAAAAATTTATGTTCTAGATTTTGCTACACGTGCTAACTTTTTTGCAAATAGACTAAAACTACTTACAACAAGTGAATTTAATATACATAATAATGGTGTAAATTTAGAAGATAGTTTAAACCTAAGATCTAAATAATGGAGATATATAATGGCTGATTGGCTTGAAATAAAAATTAGAACAAAACAAGAAATTGCAGATACAGTATCTGATATTTTAGAACAACTAGGTGCTCTTGCTGTTACTTATCAAGATGCTGAAGATTGTCCTATTTTTGAACCAAAACCAGGTGAAAAGCCTTTATGGCCAAATACTGAAGTAACAGGTCTTTTTGCAAAAGGTACTGATGCAAACCCTATATTACATACCTTACGTGCTATTTTAGGTGATAATTTACCTATTGCAGCTTTGGATCTTGCAGATAAAGAATGGGTGCGTACCTGGATGGATTCTTTTGTTCCTATTAAATTTGGTAAAAGATTATGGATCTGCCCTAGTTGGACATCTGTAAATGAAGAAAATGCTGTTGTTGTAAAACTAGATCCAGGTCTTGCATTTGGTACAGGAACACATCCTACAACTGCTCTTTGTCTTGAGTATTTAGATTCTTTTAATGTAAAAGATTTAGATATTATAGATTTTGGTTGTGGTTCAGGTATTCTTGCTATTGCAGCTTTATTATTAGGTGCAAAACATGCAACTTTAATTGATATAGATGAACAAGCTATTATTGCAAGTAAACAAAATGCAGAAAATAATAATGTAGCAGATAAGATCTCTCTTTTTAATTCAGCAAAAGAAAATTATAAAGGTAAAAAAGTTCCTTTACTTGTAGCTAATATATTAGCAGGACCTTTATGTGAGCTTGAAGATATTATAGCATCTCACATAGAAACCAATGGAACTTTAGTACTATCAGGTCTTCTTGAAGAGCAAGTAAATGAGGTTATGGAAGTTTATAAAAAAGACTTTACTAATCTTGAAAGTGTATCAAAAGAGGGATGGTCTCGAATTACAGGTATAAAAAAATAAAAATAACAAGTATAATTTAAAGATCTTTTTTTAGGAGAAAAAAAATGGCTGTACTAAAACCTAGAGAACGTAATGCTATTATTCAATCTTTAAGAGCTGGTGTGACTCCAAGAATTGGTCTTGAACACATACAAGTAGGTCGTGTTAATGAAGTTAAAGCATTAATAGAAGATCTAGAAAAAATTCAAGATGGTGGTGCTGCTTTTAGAATTATTATTGGTGATTTTGGTGCAGGTAAATCTTTCTTCCTTCAATTAATACGTTATATAGCTCTTGAAAAGGGCATGGTTGTTTGTAATGCAGATCTATCTCCAGATAGAAAATTACAATCATCAAAAGGTCAAGCTCAAGCTTTATATCAAGAGTTATTACATAATATTTCAACAAGAACACATTCAGATGGTAATGCTCTTACTGCTATTGTAGAAAAATTTATCTCTGAACAAATGTTTTTAGCAGATAAAAACAATGTTGACGTGGAAATTTTAATCAAAGAGAATCTTGCAAAACTACGTGAGTTAGTTGGTGGTTATGACTTTGCTGAAGTTATTGCTAAATACTATAAAGCACATTTAGTTGGTGATGATGTTACTAAATCTAATGTAATTAGATATTTACGTGGTGAATATAAAACTAAAATAGAAGCTATAAAAGATTTAGGGGTTAGAACTATTGTAGATGATTCAAGTGTATATGATAGATTAAAACTTCTTGCTCGCTTTATAGTTCAAGCAGGATATAAAGGTCTTGTTATAAACCTTGATGAAATGGTTAACCTTTATAAGATAAATCACTCAAAATCAAGAAATAATAACTATGAACAAATCTTAGTTATATTAAATGATTGTCTACAAGGTGCTGCTGAAAATATAGGATTTTTATTAGGTGGTACACCTGAATTTTTATCAGATGAAAGAAAAGGTCTTTACTCTTATGAGGCTTTAAGATCTCGCCTTGCTGAAAATTCTTTTGCTAAAATTGCAAATGTAATTGATTTTAAATCACCTGTTTTAAATCTTGCTAATTTAACTCCAGAGGAATTATATGTTCTTCTTTGCAATGTAAGACATGTTTTTGCAAATGGTAAAAAAGAAGATTATTTACTTCCAGATGAAGCTCTAGTTGCTTTTTTAAATCACTGTCAAGAAACAATTGGTGAAGCTTACTTTAGAACACCAAGAAATACTATTAAGGCATTTGTAGATTTACTTTCTATTATTGAACAAAATAAAGATCTAAAATGGCAAAGTCTACTTGGTAATATTCAAATTGAACTTGAAGAAGCTAAATCTTCTTTACTTACAAAAGATGATAAAGATGATGACGATGATGCTTTAGGTTCTTTTGTACTTTAATTTTTATTTATATGACAGATAATAAAATGATGTTACTACATCCACTTATACATAAGTGGATGTATAAAAAAGGTTTTAAAGAACTTAGACATATACAAAAAGAAGCTATTACACCTATTTTAGAGCAAAAAAAAGATGTAATAATTAGTGCATCTACAGCTTCAGGTAAGACTGAAGCTGCTTTTTTCCCTATATTTACATATATTGCAAATAATAAAAAACAAGGTCTTAGAGTTCTTTGTATATCTCCACTACGTGCTTTAATCAATGATCAAGCAGAAAGACTGCAAGATATTGCTTTTAATTTTAATTTTAATGTAGTACCTTGGCATTCTGATATTTCACACCATAAAAAAGAAAAGTTTATACATAATAATTGTGAAATTCTTATAATAACACCAGAATCATTAGAATCTCTACTTATGAACTTTGAGCCTTGGTTTAGAGAGGCTATCTTAAATATTGATTATATAGTAATTGATGAATACCACTCCTTTATGGGTCAATCACGTGGTATACAATTACAATCACAACTTTGCAGAATTGAAAATATTTTAAAAAGAAAAATTGTAAGAATAGCAATTTCTGCAACATTCTCAAATTTAGCTCATGTTGCTAATGAACTTAGAGATAATCAAAGTTTAGATAATTTTGCTTTTATAACTCCAGATAATACATCTTCAAAAACAAGATTTGATGTACAAGTTCGTGGTTATACAAATGATGGTAAGATTACAGATAAAGATGATTCTGGTTTACTTATGGCTTATTATCAAGTCTCTAGTGATATATTTCGCCTATTAAGAGGTTCATCTAATTTAGTATTTACAAATACCAAATCTGTATCTGAATCTATATCTTCTTTTTTACAAACATTATCTAATAAATATCATGTACCAAATGAATTCTTTCCTCATCATGCCTCTTTATCTAAAGACACACGTGAAGCTTTAGAAAAAAGATTACAAGATGGAAAAATTCCAACTACTGCTATTTGTACTGCAACATTAGAACTTGGTATTGATATATCTGATGTAAACACAGTTTTTCAGATAGATGAACCTTTATCTGTATCAGCTCTTAGACAAAGAATTGGTAGATCTGGTAGACGTACTAATAATCCCTCTTTAAGAATTTTTATAGTTGAAGATACTTCTGATGTTTATCTACAATCTTTATCTTTAAAAAATCTTTGTGAAAAAACCATATCCTCTATGGCTGTAATATCTTTATTATTACAAAAATGGTATGAGCCACCTGAGGTTAAAAGCTATCATTTATCTACTTTAGTACAACAAATTTTATCTGTAATTATTGCAAATAATGGAGCAAGTGCTTCATTACTTTACAGTATACTTTGTAAAAATGGTGCTTTTAAAGATATAAGCCAAGATTTATTTGCTAAAGTTTTACGTTCTCTTGCTTCAAATAAACTTATTATGCAAATGAATACAGGAGAACTTGTTTTAGATTTAGAGGCTGAAAAACTTACAGAAAACTTTGATTTCCTCTCTGTATTTAAAAAAGATCTTGAATACTCTATTGATTTTAAAGGAACACAATTAGGCAAAATTCCTTTTACTAATAATAGATTAAAAGAAGGTTCTACCTTTGTCTTTTCTGGTAAAAGTTGGATTGTTATTTTTATAAATAATAAAACAAAAACTATAGGTGTTAAACAATTTAATGGTATTGCTGAAAACATATCCTTTGGTGGTGAAAAAGGTGTATTACATACAGCATTACGCCAAGAAATGTTTAAAATTTATACAACAGGAAAATATCTTCCTTGTGCTAATAATACAGCTGTTCTCAATATACAAAGAGGTATTCAAACCTTTAAAGAACTAGGTCTTGATAAGAGATCTTTAATTGAAGTTTCAGATTGTATTGCCCTATTTCCATGGCTTGGTGATAAAGAGCTTTTAACTATAAAGTTAATGCTTGCAAGAGAACATATTAGTTCTAATATTGTACAAAGTCATATAGAAATAGAATCTAAATCTTTAGAAAATTTAAAGGCAGCTGTTTCAGCTATTTTATGTACAAAAAATTTAAAGGCAACTGATCTTGTCAATAGTAAGATATGTGATATTTGTTTTGAAAAATTTGATAAATATTTAACTTCAGAATTACAAATCTTAAATTATGCACATACTATGTTAAGAGTAGATGCAGCTTTAGCCTTTTTTAAAAAATTAGCAAAGGAGTTGTAATATGAGAAAAGCCTTAGTTCTTTTTTCAGGTGGTCAAGACTCTACTACATGTTTAGCTCTTGCTTTAACTAAATATGATGAAGTTTATACTATTGGTTTTGATTATGGTCAAAGAAATAGTATTGAGCTTGAGTGCAGACAAAAAATAAGAGCAAATATTCAAAAAGTATTAGATCTAAAAAAAGATATTTTAAAAGATGATTTTATTATCAATATGCAAAATATCAAAGAAGTAGCAACTAGTGCTTATTTAAATAAAGAAGATGAGATAAAGGAAGTAGAAGGTGCTCTACCTACTTCTTTTGTACCTGCTAGAAATTTAATGTTTTTAACATATGCAGCTGCTAAAGCTTATAGTTTAAATATTGATGATTTAATTATAGGTGTAAGTGAAGCTGATTATTCAGGTTATCCTGATTGCAGATTAAATACAATAAAATCTATGGAAACATCTTTACGTTTAGGTCTTGATAAAGATAGTTTTAGAATTTTAACTCCATTAATGGAAGATGATAAATCAGAAGTATTTGCAAGAGCTTATGCTATTGGTAAGCTACCTTTAGTTGAATTTATTGTAAATGAGACTCATACTTGTTATGAGGGCAATAGAGTAGATAAACATGAATATGGTTATGGTTGTGACAAATGTCCTTCTTGCAAATTAAGAAAGCGTGGTTTTGAAAAATTTAAAAAAGAATATTTACAATAATTTGCATTAAAAAAATCATTTATTTAAAACTTAATAAAAGCTCATATATTTCTTAAATATGAGCTTTTTTATAAAAAATGTGATTTAATTAACATTTTTGTAAATAAAATATATCCTTATTTTTCATGTATATAGAATATTTTATATTTAATATCAAGTATTTATATTTAAGTTCTTTGTTTTTAATACAATAATGTTTGTATAAATACATTATTTATTACATTTATTAAAAAATTTCATCTATTTTTTTCAAAAAAATTAAAAAAAAATAAAAAATTTTTTTTTGTTATATAGATATATAGATAATAAATAAGTTTTTATTAATTTAACAATAACTATCTTATTGATCTTAAATAAAAAAATATAGTTAATTTTTATAAAACAAAATTGTTTTTTTTGTGATTTTTATCAAATTTTTATTTTATTTTTATAATTAAAAGGGTTTTATTTAAAAAAGAAGGAGTTTTTAAATGAGTTTTTTCTACAATTTATCTTTAAACGCAAAACTTAGGCTATCTTTTGGTCTTGTTTTATTATTAACAATAATATCAGCAGCAACATCTTTTATTTCTAATAAATATGCAGCTCAATCTGCTAATGAAGTTGATGTATTGTTAGATAAATATTACAAAATTACTCAAGTTGCACGACAAGAAATTGTAAAGATTGATGTTGAAACAACTAATTTCTTTGCAACAAAAGCAGATGAAATTACAGATAGCAAAATAGCTCAATTTCATAATGTAGCAGCTAATGGTCTTAATACTTTTAAAAATTTCTTAATTGAAATTAATAAAGACAAGAAAAATACAGATAAAGATATAGCTATGCCTGAAGAATATCTAACTTTAAAGAGATCTCTTCTTGATAGCTATAATGCCTATGCAAACATTTTAATGAAAGAAATAATTCCTAATATTAAAAATGATTTAGATAAAGCAGGAACTATCTATGATCAAATTGGTTATACTAAATATAGAGAAATTGTTGATACATGCAATAAGATGATCGATATTCAAATTGATTATGCTCTTAAAAATACTAAAATTGCAAGCGATCCATTTTTCTTTAGATTAGGTCTTATTATAGCTATTATCTCTGTAATATTCTGTTTAATTATAGCTAGAATTATGACTAAATATACAACAAGTCAAGTTACTAACTTAATAGAATATATATCATATATGAAAGATGGTAACTTTAAGTTTAATATAAAAACATACTATAACGATGACTTTGGTCAATGTTCTAAAGCTCTTATTTCTATGCGTGACTCAATTAACAATATTTTAAAGCAAGTATTAATAAATACTAATAATACTGAGTCTACTTTAAATAATGTTAAAGAAGGTATGATACATGTTGAACAAGGTACTAGTGATGCTGAAAGTCAAACTGTAAATGTAGCTGCTGCATCAAATGAAATGGTATCTACAACATCAGATATTGCTAAAAATTGTGAAAATGCATCAAGTGATTCTGAGCGTTCTTTAGAAATTACTAATGAAGGTGTTAATGTAGTTCGTTACTCTATTGATGCTATTAAAGAGCAAAGTGATGAGATATCTAATAATGCAAATTTAGTAGATCAACTTGCTAAAAAGAGTGATGATATATCATCTATAGTAAATACTATTGATGAAATTGCAGCTCAGACAAATCTTCTTGCATTAAATGCAGCTATTGAAGCTGCAAGAGCAGGTGAAGCTGGTCGTGGTTTTGCTGTTGTAGCTGATGAAGTGCGTGCTCTTGCTATGCGTACTGCAACCTCTACTCAAAAAATTGCTAATATGGTTAGAGATATTCAAGAGAAAGCTAATTATGCTAAAGACTCTATGAATAAGAGTGCTGATAATATGAACAAATTATCAGAACAAACTAAAAATATAGAAAATGTTTTAGAAAATATTACAGAAAAGGTTGATAGTGTAAATAGCCAAATCTTACATATAGCAACTGCTGCAGAGCAGCAAACAACCTCAACATCTGAAATCTCTAATAATATACAAAATGTAACAAATATATCTCAATCTATTAATTCTATTGTTAAAAATGCAAGAGATGAAATAGATATGACAGCAAATAATATTGCTAAATTACAAAATGATTTAAAATTCTTTACTTTAAATTAGTATCAATAAACTTAAACAGATAAAGTTAAAAGCCTATAGTCTTATCTTCTAGACTATGGGCTTTTTTCTTTTTAAAAATACACAAGATATATTGTTAATAATTTACAAAAAACAAAAATATAATTATTTAAAATGTGATCTATTTTCA
>JARHZF010000174.1 GCA_029258325.1 Anaerobiospirillum sp.
CGTATACAGTAGAAATGAATTTACTATTTTCTGACTTATATATAAATATTAAAATACGAAAGCAAGTGTATTTGCATAAGTGTTTCTTTTATTTCCTATGTTCGTTTTTATTGTATACATAAAAGAAAGGTAAGACTAAGTCTTGCTTTTTTTTTTGCCTAAAAAACTAATCAAAATATAACTCATATACTATATATAATATTTATATCCTTTGTACATATTAAAAATATAACATATATAAAAATTTTTTTAAAATATTGTACAAAATTCTTTATTTGTATACTAAAACTAAAATAATTACCTTAAAAATTAAAAAAGAGTATATCTTTTTTAAAGATAATATTTATCATTACGATATAAAAGCAAAAGTTAAAATAGATTTTAGAAAAAAAAGAGGCATACACTATGGCACTTTACGTAAATACTAACGTAAGTTCATTAAATGGTCGCAATAAGCTATCAAATGCTACAAATAGCTTAAATACAACCTATCAAAGATTATCATCAGGTCTTCGCATCAATAGTGCAAAAGATGATGCTGCAGGCTTACAAATTTCTGATAGATTAACCACACAAATCAATGGTTTAAATCAAGGTAATAGAAATACCTCAGATGCCATAGCTCTAATGCAAACAATGGAAGGAGCTATGGATGAGATGGGTTCAATGCTTCAACGTATACGTACTTTAGCTGTACAATCAGCTAATGGTACTAATACACAAGCTGATCGTATGGCTATTGTTGCAGAGTCTGATCAACTATCACAAGAAATTACACGTATTGCAAATCAAACAACCTTTGGTGGTCAAAAGATTTTAGCATCAGCTAAAAAAGATGTAACAATTTATACTAAAAATACTTTAACATTCCAAGTTGGTGCTAACTCTGGTGATACCTTAACATTAGGCATAGTAGATTCAAAAGGTTATACCTTAACAAACTTAATCACTAAAGCTTTAGGTAATACTGGTAATAGTGGTATTTCAAAAAATAGATTTGCTCTATCAGCAGCAACAAAAGCTCAAGATGCAATTAATGGTATTGACAAGATTATTGCTATTATTGATAAGCAACGTGGCAACTTAGGTGCTATGCAAAATCGTATGGAATCAACTATACGTAATCAATCAAATATTTCTATGAATACAGCTGACGCTCGTGCACGTATTCGTGATGCTGATTTTGCTGAAGAGAGTGCAAACTTAACTCAACAAAATATCATTCAACAAGCTGCTTCATCAATGTTAATGCAGTCAAATATGAGACCACAAATGGCTCTATCTTTAATTGGTTAAAAATTTAATCCTCAATATCTTATAAGTTTTTATAAGATATAAGTAAATATAAAGGATCTGCTTTATAGTAGATCCTTTTTATTTTGCCTTGCTTCTATTATAGATTTTATAAATTTCTATAAAATTAGTAATCTTTATGATTAGTGTTTGTTATTAATTAAAAAGACAATTCTTTTATATAAAAACAAAGTAGATATCATATTAAATAAATTAGCTTATGTAGTTTTTGTGATTTTTGTGTTGTCACTTAAAACAAAATAGTTTTTTTTATGTAGAAATAATGTAAATATCACATGAATTACTTATGTTATACCTATATTCTCTATACCTAAGATAAAATAGTGTTGTCTTAAACTAATAAAGCAAATATCACATAAACTACAACATAATATTTTTTACTAAAAAAAACATATACAATATAAAAATTAACTTATCTTTTTCAGATATTTTGACTTTTATTTAATTATGAAAAGAATGTTTTTAATTTATTAGTAATAATACTATTATTATAGTATGATGCAGTGAATTTAACTTAAATTTAAATTAATTTTATTAAACAGATAAGTATCTTTTATTATCTTTCTTATTTGTTTTTTATGTTGAGGTAGTTATTGTGATTAATGATGAGCAAAAAAGAAATTTCTTTAAAGTAAAGATTGCTATTGCTTTAATAATATTAACATTAATTACCTTTATATATAGCTTTATGCAATTTTCTCCAAAACTAAATAGTTTAGTTATGAAATATGCCTTAACTGAACTAAGTGGTATGACTACTTATGTAGAAAGATCTATAAATAAAGAATTAAAAGATGGTTTATCTCATTTAAATATACATAATTTAGAAATTACAAAAGAAGAAGATATTTTTAGTGATAAAACTGTAAAAAAACTTAGAGCTATAAATAGATATAATAAATATTTACTTGTAGGTTTGGCTACATTAGATGGCTATGGTATAGATTCTAAAGGTCAATATAGAAATATCTATGATAAAAATCTATTAGATAAAGTTAAAAAAGGTGAGTTTTATATATCAAATATTGTTAAAGCTCGTCACAATACTTATTTATATTTAGCAAAACCTGTGAAATATAAAAATAAAGTAACAGCTATATTATGGGGTAAATATAAATTATCTAATATGTTTGAGGAAAACAAGATTTTAGATGTTATCCCTAAATATTTTCAGATCATAGATGATAAGGGTAACTATATCTTAAATACTTCAAAAAAGTATGCTTTAATTCCTTTTGCTGTCAAAATTAAATTAAATTTATGGTCTGAACTTGAGTATTATGGTCTTGATCAAAATTTAATCAAGGAGATTAAAGATACTATAAGCCAAGGAAGAGAGGGCGATTTTTATTTTGAATATAAAGGTAATGCTCGTTATTGTAGCTATAAACCTTTAAATATAAATAATTGGTACATAATATCAGCTCATGCTCAAGATAATATTAATCTATTAGCTACAGAAGTAAGTAATATTGTACTAAAACTATTTTTAGTTATGCTTTTTTGTTTTTTATCTTTTTGTGTAATCTTGATAATTCTTTTACACAATATGTACAAACGCATAAACAATCAAAATGTATCTTTAAAAGATATGAATACCTTATTTGATGTCATCTTAAAAAAGACACACAATATTCCTTTTGTTGTTGATTTAAAAGAAAAGAAAGTGTCTTTATTTGGTTATCCTTTTAAAGGTATTACTCAATCTTGTAGTTATAAAGAATTAGAACCTAATAATATTGTATCTTTAGGCTTAGTAGGTAAAGATAGTATTGAGGAATATAGAAAAATCTATAATTCTATTATTATTGAAAATAAACCATGTGATCCTGTTGTTATCTTCTCTGTTTATGGTGATAGGAAAATGTGGTTTCGTGTAAGTTCATCTTATGATGATGAACAACAACCAGTTAAAATATTTGGTCTTCTTGAAAGTTATGATGATCCAAGATGTCAGGATGATATAAAAGAAAATGAAGAGCATGTAAAAGAAGATCTCTCTTTTGATAAGCTTACACATCTTTTAAATAGAGATTCTTTTATTATTAAAACTCAAGATATTATTCATAAAGATTATGAAAATGAAAAGAAAGGTGCTTTTGTTATTATTGATCTTGATAACTTTTCAAATCTCAATAATCTTTTAAGTAGTAAATTTGGAGATATAGTTATTAAAAAGACAGCTAATATATTAGCATCTTACTTTAGACAAGAGGATATTGTAGGTAGACTTGGTGGTAATGAATTTGTAATTTATGCAAGAAATGTTACTGATATTGAGGCTTTTGAACTACGTATCAATAAGTTAAATGAACTTTTAACTAAGACTTATAAAAATGATAGTAATCAAGTTGTTGTTACAGCATCTATAGGTATTATGCTAACTGATAAAGAGCATATTACTTTTAATGCTTTATATGAAAAAGCATATAAGGCACTACAAAAAGTAAAAGAAAATGGTAAAAACTCTTATTATTTTTACATAGAAGAGTAAATGAAGAGGAGGTTTTTACCTCCTCTTTTAATTTTTAATAAAAAAACAATAAAAGATCATGCTGTACTTTTGTAAAAGATCTTAAAAAAATTATTTTGAATTTTAATTAAATTGTAGCTTTTATTGCTAAAAAAAGGTGTGTATAAATAAAAAATTTTAGAAAAATTACATAAAATATTTTATAATGATTAATTCAGTGAGAATTTAAATTTTATGGTATATATCAAGTTATATCATAAATTTTGCATTATTAATTTATAACTGTTATATATAAGAATATAACAGTAAAATTTGTCTTTATATGAGGCTCTTTATGTCAATGCGTTCATATTATTGTGGCGATGTTGGTTTATCTCTACAAGAACAAGAAGTTTCTCTTTGTGGTTGGGTTAATAAACGTCGTGATTTAGGTAATTTAATTTTTATTGATTTACGCGATAGAACAGGTAATATTCAAGTTGTTTTTGAGCCTGATAATAAAGATCTTCATAAATTAGCACAAGATCTACGTAATGAATACTGCATTAAGGTTGTAGGTACAGTAAAAGCAAGACCTGCAGATCAAGTAAATGATAAGATGGCAACAGGTGCTATTGAAATCTATGCTAAAGAATTAGTTATCTTTAATAAAGCAGGTGTATTACCACTTGACTTTAATCAAGAAAACTCAGAAGAGCAAAGATTACGTTATAGATATTTAGATCTACGTAGACCTGAAATGATAAGAATGCTTACTACACGTGCACGTATAACACGTTTTGTAAGACAATATTTAGATACTAATGGCTTTATTGATATTGAAACACCAATGTTAACTAAAGCAACACCAGAGGGTGCTCGTGACTACTTAGTACCATCACGTGTTCATCATGGTAAATTCTATGCTTTACCTCAATCACCACAATTATTTAAGCAATTATTAATGATTGCAGGTTATGATAGATACTATCAAATTGTTAAATGCTTTAGAGATGAAGATTTAAGAGCAGATAGACAACCTGAATTTACTCAAATTGATATTGAAACATCTTTCCTAACATCAAATGATGTACGTGCAATTATGGAAGATATGATTGTAGGTCTATTTAAAGAAATAGTGAACTATGATCTTGGTAAACTTCCTGTACTATCATTCCATGAAGCTATGGAGAGATTTGGTTCTGATAAGCCAGATTTAAGAATTGATTTTGAATTACATACAGTATGCAAAGCTGTAGCAGAAAGTGAATTTAAAGTACTTCAAGAACCTGCAACAGATAAGACTAAGAAAGTTGTAGCTTTTGCACTTCCAGGTGGTGCAACTATGACACGTAGAGAAATCGATGGCTATACTGATTTTGTTAAGAAATTAGGTTTATCTGGTTTAATTTGGATTAAGGTAAATAATTTAGAAGAAGGTGCTGCAGGTCTTCAATCTTCAATTTCAAAACATGTAAGCGAACAAGAGCTTTTAGATCTTGCAACAATGGCTGAAGCTAAAAATGGTGACATTGTATTTATAGGTGCAGGTATTAAGAGCAAGGTTGCTGCTGCTATGGGTGCTTTACGTATTAAGACTGCAACAGATAAAGGTCTTGTTGCTGACGGTTATAGAGCACTATGGGTTGTGAACTTCCCAATGTTTGAGGTTACAGATGAAGCTGGTCTTACAGCTATGCATCACCCATTTACATCACCTGCTAATGTTACACCAGATGAATTAAAGGCAAATCCTTTAGAAGTTGATGCAGATGCATACGATCTTGTTATCAATGGCTATGAAGCTGGTGGTGGTTCTGTTCGTATTTATGATAGAGAAATGCAACAAGCAGTATTTGATGTTTTAGGTATTACACCTGATGAGGCTAAAGAGAAATTTGGATTCTTATTAGATGCTTTATCATTTGGTGCACCACCTCATGCAGGTTTAGCATTTGGTCTTGATAGATTAACAATGTTATTATGTGGCACTGATAATATTCGTGATGTAATAGCATTCCCTAAGACAACAGCTGCAGCATGTTTAATGACACAAGCTCCAAATGTTGCATCAGAAGATGCTTTACGTGAGCTAGCAATTGCAGTAACAGATATGGAACAATAAGGAATTTAGGAGTTATAAATGGCAGGACATTCAAAGTGGGCTAATATTCGTTTTAGAAAGGCAGCTCAGGATGCCAAAAGAGGTAAGATTTTTACTAAGTTAATTCGTGAAATTACAACTGCAGCACGTATGGGTGGTGGTGATGAATCATCAAATCCAAGACTTCGTTCTGCTGTTATCTCTGCTTTAGCTCAAAATATGACAAGAGATACTATAAAAAGAGCTATAGATAGAGGTATTGGCGGTGGTGATGGTGCTGAGCTTGAAACCATTGTTTATGAGGGTTATGGTATTGGTGGTATTGCTGTTATGGTTGAATGTATGACTGATAACAGAAATCGTACAGCATCAGATGTACGCCATGCTTTCACAAAATTTGGTGGTAACTTAGGAACTTCTGGCTCTGTAAATTACTTATTTACCAAAAAAGGTGTCATCAATTTCCTACCAGATGAAGAGAACAATGTAGTTGTTAGTGAAGAAGAAGCTATGGATATAGCTTTAGAGGCAGGTGCAGATGATGTTGTTGTAAATGATGATAAATCAATTGAAATTTATACAACACCTGAAGATTTTGCTAATGTTGTTGAAGCATTTACATCTAAGAACTTCAATCCAACAGAAGCTAAAGTAACTCAAATTGCATCAACAGAAACAACTTTAGATGCTGAATCTGCTGTTAAGTTCATGAGAATGATTGATACTCTTGATGATCTAGATGATGTTCAAGAAGTTTATCATAATGCAATTATTCCAGATGATGTTACTCTTGATTAAAAAATTAAAAAAAAATTTGATTTTTTTTTAAAGTAATCTATATATATTAGAGCATAGCGCAAAGGATTTATACCTTTGCGCTTATTGTCTTTTAAAAGCTAACATAAAAATTTTGTTAGCAAATACATTGGAAAAGAAATTTAATATGGATAATAATTCAGCAAGCACTGAGTTTAAACAGCTAATTGCAAGAGGCAAAGAGCAAGGTTACCTCACTATTGAAGAGATAAATGATCTTATTCCTCCTGATATTATTAGTGGTGATCAATTATCTGTTTTTATACAGACATTTATTGATATGGGTATTAATGTCTGTGAAACTCCACCTGATCCTGATGATATCTTATTAAATGATGCATCAACTACAGCTGAAGACGATGTAGAAACAGTTGCTAATCAATTAGACTCATCAGTAGAAATTGGTCGTACAACTGACCCTGTCCGTATGTATATGCGTGAGATGGGTAATGTATCACTTTTAACAAGAAAAGATGAAATTGAGATTTCAAAGCGTATAGAGAAAGGTACTTCTGATGTACAAATGTGCATTGTAGGTTACCCTTTAGCTATGGAAGAGCTTTTTAAGAGATATGAAGAAGCTTGCCAACCTGACTCTGAATTAAAACTTGCTGATATTGTTGTAGGATTTGCTGATTCTTCTATTGAGCTATCAGATGATGATAGTGTTTCTGATTTAATTGATGAAGATATTGAATCAGATTTAGATGACAAAGATGTAAAAGATGAAGATCTTGATTTAGATGAAGATTCTGATGATGATTCAGGTCAAGGTCCACAAGATTCAGGTCCTGATCCTGAAGTTGTGCGTGTTCACTTTGTTGAACTTAAAAATCAATTTGATAAAGTTACTGCAGCTAGAGCTAAGAAAGGAGCTACTGGCGAGAAGAAATATGCAGAAGAGCTCCAAAAATTAGCAGAAATCTTCTCAAGATTTAGATTATTACCACAACAACTTGAAATGTTATTAGTGCGTATGCACGATATGATGGATAGAGTAAAGAGACAAGATCGTCGTATTAGAGATATCTGTGTTACTCGCTGTGGTATGAAAGTTGATGAGCTTAAGGCTATTTATCAAGATTCAGGACGTGAGGCTGATATTTCTTGGTATGAAAAAGCAATCAAATCTAAAAAACCATATGCAAATCGTTTAAAAGATTATCGTTATGAGATTGAAGATTGTATTGTAGCTTTAAAGCTTGTTGAAGATGAAGCACAAATTAGTATTACTCGTCTTCGTGATTTATCACGTAAGGTTATGATGGGTGATGCTATGGCAAAGAAAGCTAAAAAAGAGATGGTTGAGGCTAACCTTCGTCTAGTTATTTCTATTGCTAAAAAATATACAAACCGTGGTTTACAATTCTTAGATCTAATCCAAGAAGGTAATATAGGTCTAATGAAAGCTGTAGATAAGTTTGAATATAGACGTGGTTATAAGTTCTCAACTTATGCTACATGGTGGATTCGTCAAGCAATTACACGTTCTATTGCTGATCAAGCAAGAACTATTCGTATTCCTGTACATATGATTGAGACTATTAATAAGTTAAATCGTATATCTCGTCAAATGTTACAAGAAAAAGGACGTGAGCCAACTCCTGAAGAGTTAGCTGTTAAGATGGGTCTTCCTGAAGACAAGATTAGAAAAGTCTTAAAGATAGCTAAAGAGCCAATATCTTTAGAAACTCCTGTAGGTGATGATGACGATTCACATTTAGGAGATTTTATTGAGGATAGCTCAATTATAGTACCAGCAGAAGCTGCAACATCTGAGAGCTTAAAAAATGCAATTAATGCTGTTTTAAGTGATATGCCACCAAGAGAGGCTCAGGTTTTACGTATGCGTTTTGGTATTGGTATGCCATCAGATCATACTTTAGAGGAAGTAGGTCGTCAGTTTGGTGTTACACGTGAGCGTATTCGTCAAATTGAAGCTAAGGCTTTAAGAAAGCTACGTCATCCTTGTCGTTCACAAGGTTTAAGAGGCTTTTTAGATTAAAAACATTGTAAAACAACTTTGTATTTAACTATAAAAAAAGGATCTTATTGCAAGATCCTTTTTTATCTAGTTTAAAACTAGATACAAAATATAATGTGAATTTAATATCATAGTGTAATTTTATCTTTATTAATGTGAAAACAATCAATTTATTTACATACATTTAAGTATTTATGTATGTAATTTTATAAATGTTAAGATTGTTATATATAAACAAATGCTAAATTTATATTAAAAAAATTATGTTTTTAGCAAAAAATAGCAAAATATATAATTTTTAATTTTAAAAAAAAGAATATCTTTAGTATAATCGCCGCCGTCTATAGTTAGATAGGATTTAATAGATGAGATATAAAATAGGGTGGCCCTTTTGGACTTTAGCGTACAAATTAGGTGCTACATTAACATTTACTTATAGAGTATTTAAAGATCAACATATTAATAGATACTGTGCTTACTCATATGATGTAAATGGAGCATTAGCTGATGCACCAGACGTCAATATGGTTAAGAGTCAAATGAATGATTATGTACTAAATTATATTGGTTATAATGTCTATGGTAGTCAAGATAAGAGAATAAAGGATAGAATTGATAAAAATAGGGTGAAGGCTTATTGCATAATAGAACCAAGTAAATTTTAGACAATTTGATCTTTAGATATTTTGTATATACTAAAAGCATAAAAGAGAGAAATTAGATAAGCAAATATATAAATTGCAGATAATTTCTCTTTTTTTATTTTAATTTCAATATATTATATTTTTTCTTTAAATTTTAAAAAAAATACTTGAAATATAAAAAAAATAATATATAATAGACTACATACAAAGCGATGGGGGTATAGCTCAGCTGGGAGAGCACCTGCTTTGCAAGCAGGGGGTCAACGGTTCGATCCCGTTTACCTCCACCATTGAATAAGTCAGCCTTGAGCTGATTTTTTTTTTTGCCTAAAACTAAGTGCTATTTCAGCTAATCTTATAAATATCTACTATTAGATTTAATCATTAATACTCTACTTCTATATAAGCTAAATACATAATTAAGATCTTTAAATTTAGTTACTATAGTTCAAAACTTTTATCTAAGATAAAAATGCAAAAGTTATGATAATTAGATAAGGTTTAAGCTTATTTACACCATATTTTTAAAGAAAGGCTTTAGTACTATAATTTAATTATATTTATTAATATCAATAAATTAAGTGATTTTTTAAAAAAATTAAAAAAAGTACTTGAAATATTAAAAATATAATATATAATAGACTGCATACAAAGCGATGGGGGTATAGCTCAGCTGGGAGAGCACCTGCTTTGCAAGCAGGGGGTCAACGGTTCGATCCCGTTTACCTCCACCATTGAATAAGTCAGCCTTGAGCTGATTTTTTTTT
>JARHZF010000092.1 GCA_029258325.1 Anaerobiospirillum sp.
TACTTGTAGTGTAATAGTACCATCTGTTTGAACTAGACCATTTGCCTTACCAGCACCTTTTGTTGCACCTTTATCTAAAGTACCTGCTAAAATCTTTTCACCAGCAAAAGTTGAACGGCATGCAATACGTGTAACTTCCATAGAAAGTTCAAAAACTTCTTGTTGTAGAGCATCTCTATCTTTTTGAGAGTTAGTACCATTTGATGCTTGAACTGCTAAAACACGGATTCTCTGCATCATGTTGGTCATTTCTTCCATGGCACCTTCAATAGTTTGAGCAAGTGCAATTCCGTCGTTACTATTACGGTTGCCTTGATTTAAGCCATTGATTTGACTAGTTAATCTATCAGAAATTTGAAGACCTGCAGCATCGTCTTTTGCACTATTAATACGAAGACCTGATGATAATCTTTGATAAGTTGTATTTAATGAATTTGTGGCATTTGTGAGTTTTCTTTGACCATTAATAGAACTCACGTTTGTATTTACGTAAAGTGCCATATTATTTCTCTCCAATTTATATTTATTTTTCATAGCCTATTGAAAATAATATGCCAACTTGTAAAACAAATATAAACTATTAATTTATATACACTTTACGTAAATATTGATTTAATTAAGATTTTCCTTTTCTTTATCTTGATTTGCATTATTGTCATTTTTTGCCTCTTCTGCATTTTCTACTAAAAGAAGCTTTTTATGCGTATGTCGAGACTCAGCTATAGCTGCAAATAATGAATTTAATTGTCTTAAATCTGAAATTAAAGTAAGAGATAAAGCATCTGTATCATTAGCACCAGATTCTGCTTTTACTCTTGATAATTGCTTTATAGCATAAATATCACATTTCTCTTTAAATAAGTTTTTCTTGTCTCTAACAATATTAATATCATCCTCAACACCTGTCATAAGTGCATTTAAAGATAATGATAAATTTTCATTTACAATCTTACAAAGATTAATCAAATCTGCTTTTACATATGCCGAAAAATTAAAATCTCGAGATTCATTTAAAATGCTTATCTCTTTTTGCATTCTTTTTATAAGATCAGCAGCTTGCGTACAAGAGACAATAGATGCAAGTAATTGATACCATATTTCTTTATTACGTCCATTATCAACTTCTATTTCTGATAAATTTTTCTTTATATTATGCGATACACATTCAACTAATCTTGCCCTCGCTTCAATTAGTCCACTATGACTTGTTTTACCTGTAATACTTTCTTGAAATAAAGTTAGCATTTCATGTAAAAAACCACCTAAACGTAAAGTTTCACGTGTTGCATTAGATAAAGCTAAACTTGGATTATCAAGCATAGATCTATCTAAATTTTTTGGCTTTGCTTCATCTATATCATAGGTATTAGCATCCTTTATTAAAGCACAAGCAATTTTTGAGGCTACTTTAGTAAAAGGAAGCATTAAGACTACTGTTGCAGCATTAAAAAGAACATGAAACCAAATAACAGCATCTTTATCATCTAAGTTATGCTTATAATTAATTATATAATCAAGAGAAAATATAGCTAAAATAGCTATAGATAGCTTAAATAAAAAGTTACAAAACATAACTCTTTTTGCCTCAGCTCCATGTGATAATGCTCCTAATATCTCTAAAACACATGAACCTAAATTTGCTCCTATAACTAAAGTATAGGCAGTAAGCAAAGACATTTCTTTTGAGACAACTAAAGCTGAAGTTAAAATAATAGCAGCAAGTGATGAGTAACAAATAATAGCAAGCAAAGCACCAAATATAATAGCAAAAGTAAGCTCGCCCTCAAGAGAACTTAATATTAATGATACTGTATATGATGCAGACACAGGTTTTGTAGATGTTACTATCATCTTTAAAGATAATAAAATTACACCAAGACCTATAAATATACGTCCAATCTTACCTATTTTCTCTTGCTTAAAACGCAAAAATAAAAAGATACCAATTATAAAAGATAAAGGAGATAAAAAAGATAAATCAAAAGATAAAATACGAGCCATTGTAGCAGAGCCTAAATTAGCACCTAACATAATGACTAAAGATGGAGTTAAAGTTAAAACCCCTTTACCAATAAAGGATGCTACAAGCATAGCTGTAGCATTTGAACTTTGAACTAAAGCTGTTGTAAAAAAACCTGTAAATAATGCTCTTAATATCCACAACTTGCTAGTTGTTACTAAAGAAATATATGAGTTTAATTGATAAGAAAAAGTTCTCATCATACCACTTTTTACAATATAGATGCCCCATGTTAACATAGCGACACCTGCACATAGATTTAATAAAATCTCCATATATCCCCAAACTATCTATATGTTTAATTTTTGCTCTTATCTAATTCTATCTTTAATTTATTTTAATCTAAAATGATAATATTTTAAGCACAAAAAAGAGCCTTATATTATATAAAGCTCTCTTTTATAGAAAAATTTACTTAAAAAGGTGTATTTTCTATATTTTATAGATTAGATAGTAACCTTGTCTTCTTTACTTTCATCTAGCTCCTCTTTCTTACTTACATCATCTTTAAAGAAAATAATAAATAAGATAAAGACTATAGCTGCAACTGCTGCAGATACATACCAAAAGCTTGGCCACTGACTTAAACCATTTGCTGTTGTATCTTTTACATTTGAATTAAAGATATATCCACAAATTGAAGAGGCAAAGAATAAACCTACACCATTTGATACTATAAAGCGTAAAGATTGGGCTTGAGCTTTAATATTAGCACCAGCTTTCTTATCTGCATAAATGTCAGCTACAGTAAAGAAGAAATCCCAACATACACCTTGTAATAATAAAGCTATTAAAATAAAGGCATAACTTTGATTTAAAGCAGCTTCTGCAAATAATAAAGAGCGTATTGACCAACAAATCATGCCTGTTAATAAGGTAACTTTAAAACCATATTTTAATAAGAAAAATGGAATAAAGAAGACAAAAAGCACTTCCATAGCAACACCAATTTGCATCATTGATGCAGCATTATCAAAACCTAATGCTTTTAAAAATACAGGTATATAAGCTGAATATGCTGTCTTTGGAATCATTAAAAATAAAATAGATAGCATCATTATGCTAAAGTATTTATCCTTAAATAAAGATAAAGCATCTAAACAAAGTAGATCACGTGTACTAAATTCTTTACCTGCCATTTTTGGTGGAGTCTTTGGTAAAGTTAGTGCATATAAAGCCATAATAATTGCGGTAATTGATGCTATATACCATGTTTCTATAGAACCTGATAAACCAAGCTCACCAATTAAAAGACCTAAAAAGATATAACCTATAGAACCAAATACACGAATTACAGGGAAATATTTAGGACCATCGGCATGGGAAAAAGCAATAGAATTTGTAAGTGCAACTGTAGGATAGAAGATCAAACCTACAAAGAAAATACAAATTAAAACCATAGTCTTATTAGCATCTAATATATAAGTAGATGTTATATAAAAAACTATAGCTAAAACAGCATGCATTAGACAAAGAACTTTTTGACTTTCAAAAAATCTATCTGCAATCATACCTACAAACATAGGTGATAAAATAGTAGCTACACCTAAAACAGAATAAGCACTACCAATAATATCAGCCATATTATGTGATGATAAAACAAGACCTAATGTAAGTACCCATGCACCTTGTACAAAATATTGTACAAACATCATAAACATAAGTCTTGATAATAAAATTTTCATTTTTAAACCTCAAGATTTAAACCATCATAAGCAAGATTAATATTTTGCTCTTTTAATAATTTTTCAATTTCACTATGTGTCATCTTAGATGAGTGTGATACATGAGATGCATAAACTTTAGAAGTTGCATCTAAAACTTTCATGTCTCTTAATATGGAAACTTCATTAAATAAAGACTCAAAGTTTAAATGATTATTTGTTTTATTACCTTGTATATAGGTTGCATAAGTACATTCTAAAATAGCTAAATCTATTTTTTTGCCTTTTAAAAATTCAAAAGTACTTTCAGGGTGAAAACCAGAATCAAGACCATAAAATATAGTTTTACCATCTTTTTCAATTAAATAGTTATAACAAAGCTCCATACGAGCATGATTTGCAAGTACTGCTGTAAATTTATAACCCTTATTTTCAAAAGACATATAAGGAGCTACTACTTGTAAAATAAATCTATCCCCACCTAAATTATCTAAAGCATTAAAAGCACCCTTTATAGCACAGTCATTACCATATACATGCAAAGGTTCTTTAATGTCATACCCAAAATTTTCACAACGTGATACAAACTCACCTACATTAAAGTGATCAGGATGAGTGTGTGTAAATAATACTGTATGTATATCACGAGCTGTCATATGCTCTCTTTCTAATTGATAAGACCATTCAGGTGACATATCTATTTGTACTTGTCCATCAATAATTGCAGATGCTCTAGTACGTCTTTCAACACCTAATACTTCCCTTGCATGTGTGCATACTTTACATGCACAAAAAGGATTTGGTATACCCTCTGATGCAGCTGTACCTAAAAATTTAAATTGCATAAAACCACCTAAAGTTAGTATTAAAAATACTATATACAATACACAATTATTAGTAATTTTTAAACATATTTCTTATAATTAAGAGTATTTACATTAATTTAATATTATTTTTACTTATCTTTTATTTTAATATAGAGTTTTTTATCTTTATGTCTTTAAAAAATATATACTTTACTTCTTTATTTAAGATAACTTTATTTTAAATGTAAAAAAAGGCCAGATTACTCTGACCTTTTATTAGGTTAATTAATATTTTTAGATTTAAACATTCTTAGATTACTAATCAAGAATCTTTGCCTCAATCTTAAGTGATCTCATTGGCTCACGTCTTGGTTTAAATACCATATATAGAACAAATAGTACTAAAACTATAGCAACAAGAGTTCCAATTGAGAAGCCAAGTGAACCATCAATAAAGCCACCTAATTGATAGATAACAAATGAGATGCCATATGCCCAACCTAGCATATAAACCATTGCAAATAAGAACATCTTACCTGAAGCTAATTGACGCTTCATTGCACCTAAAGCTGCAATACATGGTGTTGAGAATAAGTTAAATACTAAGAATGATAGGGCTGCAGCTGAAATTGTGAATTGACCATGTAATGCTGCACCTAAGGTTGCATCATCTTCAGCTACTTCACCTAAGCCTAATAACACTGCTAATGTACCTACAACATTCTCTTTTGCAAGTAAACCTGTAATAATTGCAACTGATGCTTGCCATGTTGCAAAACCAAGTGGAATAAAGATAAATGCTACTGCACTACCAAATACAGCTAAGATTGAGTCATCTACTTCAACCATTGAGAAGCCTTCGTCTGTGAAGTTAAAGCTTGATAAGAACCAAACCATAACAACAGTTGCGAAAATGATAGTACCTGCTTTAGTTACGAATGCTTTACAACGTAAATATGTTGATCTTAAAACATTACCAAGAGTTGGCATGTGATAGTCTGGTAATTCTAAAACAAATGGTGAAACTTCTTCATTAAATGCATCATCTTTCTTTAAGATAATAGCTGTAACTGCAATTGAGAAAATTGCAATAAAGTAAATAGATGGTGCAATTAAAGTTGACTCTGGGAAGAATGCTGCACTAATCATTGCAAGAATTGGTAATTTTGCAGAACAAGGCATAAAGGTTGTTGTAATTAATGTAATTCTTCTTTCATTAATATTATCAATAGATTTTGATGCCATTAATGCAGGAACACCACAACCTGTTGCAATTACCATAGGAATAAAGCAACGACCTGATAGACCAAAGTGTCTAAAGATTCTATCTAATACAAAAGCAACACGTGTCATATAACCACATTGCTCTAATATAGATAGTAATAAGAATAATACTATCATTTGTGGTACGAAGCCTAAAACAGCACCAACACCACCTACAATACCATCAACTACTAAACCAGATAACCACTCAGGAGCATTAGAGCTTTCTAATACTTCATTTGCAAAATCTGTTACATACTCGCCAAAGATAACATCATTAGCATAGTCAGTACCCATAGTACCAATAGTTGAAACAGCTAGATAATAAATTACATAAACAATACCAAAGAAAATTGGTAGAGCAAAAATCTTATGAGTTAATATATCATCTATCTTTGATGTTAAAGTCTCTTTTAGAGGTTTTGTATACTTAGTACACTCTTTAACAAGATTATCAATAAAATCAAATCTTAACTTAACAATTAAACTTTCAGCATCAAGATTATACTTGCTTTCAATTACAGAGCGGCTTTTAGCAAGAGCAACGGATTTGTTTTCACCTAAAACATATTCATCTATAAATAGCTTGTCATATTGTAATAGTGATGTTGCAATAAATCTGCTTGAATTTGCTTCTTTATTTAAATCTGCAATAGCAATAACTTCATCAATAGCAGCATCAATATCTTGTGGGAAACAAGATACTTGTTCTTTTGATTTTGCATTTTCAATAGCATTTAGTAAATCATCAATGTTTGAGCCTTTGCTTGCACACATTGGAATTACAGGAACTTTTAGTATACTCTCAAGCTTCTTAACATCAATTTCTAAATTACGTTCTTGAGCCTTATCGATCATGTTTAATGCGATAACCATTGGCTTATTGAAGCTTAAAAGTTCACAAGTTAGAGATAAACCTCTCTCTAAGTGAGCTGCATCTAAAACGTTTACAATAACATCAAAATTATTTTCAATTAAGAAGTTACGACTTACAACTTCCTCTGGAGAATATGGTGATAAAGAATAAAGACCAGGTAAATCCTCTACAGTCCAATCTTTCTTACTAATCTTACCTGATACTTTATCAATAGTAACACCAGGCCAGTTACCAACATATTGATTTGAACCTGTTAAGGCATTAAACAGTGTTGTCTTACCACTGTTTTGATTACCTAAAAGAGCTATTTTTTTTACTGACATTTATTTTAATCCTCAACCTCAATTAGCTTTGCATCATCTTTTCTAATAGTTAAAGAGTAGCCTCTTAAAGTAACTTCAATAGGATCACCTAAAGGAGCTTGGCGAGAAATTACAACATCTGTATCAGGAGTTAAGCCCATATCTAAAAGACGGCGTCTTAATGATGTATGTTCTCCTAAAATATTCTTTATTTTACATTTCTGACCAATGGAAATAGTGTCTAATGTTTTCATATTACCTCAATACTTTTTTTTACAGATGGTCTTTTTTTAAACCATATGCTAACAAGTTATTGCGTTAGTCTATGCTTACTAATAAAAATTTGCAATAAAAAAAAAGAGTATTTTTTAAGAATTTTTTATAAAACTTTATAATGTAATTTAAAAAAATATTTTTTTATAATTATTTATCAATAACTTATCTAAAATAAAAAATTATTATAATTTTTGTTAAAAATAGTTAAATATATTTTAATGGCTTTAATAAGTACATAAAATTTATTTATGAAACAACTAGATTAATAATATTTATCAACATATTTTTAATCTAGTTAGATATAACTAACTTTAAAAAGAAGTTTTATTATATTAATTCTCTTTTAAAAAAACATAGCTTTTTTAAAAGAGAATTTTACTATAAAAAATCACTATTTTTTTATTTATTAAAATCACTATAAATAGTCATTAAAGATGACACTACATAATCTAATAACTCTAAATAAAATTCATCTGAAAACTCACTATTTTCATCCATCTCAGAAATACGAGCACAAGTTTCAGTAAAATCTAAAATAAAATCATTATTTTTAAAACTATTTTCTGCAATTAAAGATTGTGTTACTCCATAACAAAAATCTTTAAAATACTCTAAACAAGTAACAAATCCATCATCACCTTGTAAAAACATAGTGTTTAATGTCTTGCTCTTATAGGCATTTTCAAAAGATACAGCATCACTTACAATAAGTGCAATTAAACTACCTGCTAAATTCTCATCATTATTTAAATATGCCTTTATATTTGATAAGAGCTTTTTATCATCACTTTTACAACCTTGTGCTATAGAAGCGGCAATAAAACCTTTAAAAGAAGCTAAACTATCAGATAGCTTTAGTTTTAAAAAACTCTTATTTTGCTCATCATAAATTTTAAAATAAGAACTCATGACATCTCCTTTTTTATTATTTTTAATCCTTTTTAAATATTATCTAATTATAAAAATATGATGGAATTTATAATAACATTTTCATTTTTTAAACGTGAAATTATATTAAATTTATCTATAAAAAAATGTGATAAATACGTTATAATAAATCATCTTTGTTCACTAAAGAGAGTTCTTTAACATGCATCCAATGCTTAATATTGCCGTACGTGCAGCACGTGCAGCAGGAAATATCATAGCCAAAAATTTAGGTGAAACTCATTCTTTTGATGTATCAGAAAAAAGAAAAGATGATCTTGTTACATCTATTGATAAAGAATGTGAAAAGACTATTGTCTCTGTTTTACACAAAGCCTATCCAGACCATAATATTATGGGTGAAGAAGGTGGCTTAGTTCATAAAAATGAAAATTCAGAATTTACTTGGATAATAGATCCTATTGATGGTACCACAAACTTTGTAAAAGGTATTCCTCATGTTGCTGTATCTATTGGTCTTATGCAAAATAATAAAAATATGGTTGGTGTAGTATTCAACCCTATGACCAATGAAATGTTTATAGCATCACGTGGTGATGGTGCTTCTTTAAATGGTAGAAGAATTAGAGTATCAGATTTAACCTCAACAGATGGTGCTATTATTGCAACAGCTCCACCTGTACGCTATCGTGAACGTATGAACGCTTATATGGGCATTTTCCACAAGGTTGTAGATAATTGTGCTGATATAAGACGCTCTGGCTCTGCAGCTTTAGACCTTTGCTATGTAGCAGCAGGAAGATATGATGCTTACTTTGAACAAGGCTTAAAAGTTTGGGATTTTTGTGCAGGCGAATTAATTGTTCGTGAAGCAGGCGGTATTGTTACTGACTTTGTAGGCTCACCTGAAAAGAATGGTAACATAGTAGCAGGTAATCCTAAGATTGTTCAAAGTCTAATTAAGATTTTTGATCCAAATACCTTAGATGCATCATTAAGATAATATCTAAGTTAGAATAAAAGCTCACAAAAATGTGAGCTTTTTTAGTTTTTAAGATGGCATTAATAATAAAGTTTGCTCAAGCTCTTGTATAACATCACGCACTTTAGCTGCCTCTTCAAATTTTAAATCAGATGCAAATTTAATCATTTCCTCACGTAACTTATCTATTTCACGTACAAGTTCACGTGCACTTAAATTCTTCCTCTCTTCAATATAGTCACTCTTTGATTTTTGAGCTCTCTTATTATCTTTAACCTTAAAGGTCTCACTTTGCTTTATAGCAACTTCCATAACATCTACAATCTTCTTTTGTATCTGTTTTGGTACTATATTGTGCTCTTTATTATATTGCTCTTGTATCTCACGACGACGCTTAGTCTCATCTATAGTAACTTGCATAGATGGTGTTATCTTATCTGCATAAAATATAGCTCGACCATTTATATTACGTGCAGCTCGTCCTACAGTCTGAATTAATGAACGTGATGAACGTAAAAAACCCTCTTTATCTGCATCTAAAATAGCAACTAAAGAAACTTCAGGCATATCAAGACCTTCACGTAAAAGATTAATACCTACTAAAACATCAAATTCACCAAGTCTTAAGTCCCTTATAATCTCCATTCTCTCAACTGTATCAATATCAGAATGTAAATAACGCACCTTTATACCATGATCACTTAAATAAGATGTAAGCTCCTCTGCCATCTTCTTAGTTAATGTTGTAACTAAAACTCTCTAATTTTTCTCTGATGCTAAACGACACTCTGACATTAAA
>JARHZF010000044.1 GCA_029258325.1 Anaerobiospirillum sp.
TCTGCAAAATCTGTATCACGTATGCGAGAACGTGCATCAGCAGTATTCATAGATACATTTGATTGATTACGTATAGTTGATTCTAAACGATTTTGCATAGCACCTAAGTTGCCACGTTGCTTATCAACTACACTAATCATTTTATCAACACTTTCAATTAATTTAGCTGCAACAGATGCTGCTGATACAGACATAGTGTTATCATCTTTAAAGCCTGTTGTTTTATCTAGTTTTGGTAAAGCAGCTCTACTTGCAATACCTTTAACTGTAAATGCTGCAGATAAACCTGTAACCTTAATAGTATCCCCTGAGTTTGCTCCAACTTGTAAAGTAATACCTTGTGATATAATTAGACCCTTGGCAGTTGCACCAGCTTTATTTGCTGGATTAGCATTACCTGCTAAAATTTGTTGACCACCAAAGGTTGTTTTACATGAAATACGTGTAATTTCTTCTGATAGTTGAGCAACTTCAGCTTGTAAAGCATCACGATCAGCTTGTGTGTTAGTACCATTAGCTGATTGCACAGCTAAAGTACGTACACGTTGAAGCATAGTAGTCATCTCATCCATAGCCCCTTCCATTGTTTGAAGTAGGGCCACACCATCTGACGCATTACGGTTGCCTTGATTTAAGCCATTGATTTGTGTAGTTAATCTATCTGAAATTTGCAGACCTGCAGCATCATCTTTTGCACTATTTATACGTAAGCCAGATGATAATCTTTGATATGTTGTATTTAAGCTATTTGTTGCATTATTTAGCTTATTTCTACCATTTAATGAACTTACGTTAGTATTTACGTAAAGTGCCATAATGTATTCCTCTGCTATTTTTTTCTTATACTTATGTTTATATTTCGTCATGATAAATATTATCTTTAACAAAATATATACTCTTATAGTATTTTTAGATAAAAATTTTAGTTCATGTGAAATTTACTTTATTTCTACATTAATAAAGAACTGTGTTGTTTTAAATAACAGAGCAAAAATTACAATAACTACTCTTTTTATATGACAAAGAATAACAATAGTATCTATTTATATACATTTTTAGAATAAAAATACTAAACTTCATTACATAGATGATCTTTTATTTATTTTTTATGTTTTAATACCAAGGTTTAAAACATATCTAATCATAGTATTTACTTTAAAGATATAAATAATAAAGCTATTTTTATTAGGAGACACTTAATGCTAAATTTTACATATTGCACACCAACTAAAGTTATCTTTGGTCAAAATGTTGTTGAGTCATTACCTACAGAACTTAAAGCTTTTGGTTCTAAAGTACTTTTAGTTTATGGTGGTGGTAGTATTAAAAAATATGGTCTTTATGACAAGGTTTTAAATTTACTTAAAGATTTTCAAATTTTTGAATTAAATGGTGTTGAACCTAATCCTAAAATAGATAGTGTAAGAGCTGGTGTTAATATCTGTAAAAAAGATAATATTGATGTTATTTTAGCTGTTGGTGGTGGCTCTGTTATTGACTGCTCAAAAGCAATAGCTGCAGGTGCTTTTTATGATGGTGATCCATGGGATTTAGTTTTAGACTCATCTAAAGTAAAAAAAGCTCTACCTATAGTTGATATATTAACACTAGCAGCAACAGGTTCTGAATATGATGCAGGTGGTGTTATCTCTAATTTAGAGACAAATGAAAAGCTTGCTATTATAAATCCTCTTCTTTATCCAAAAGTATCATTTTGTGATCCTACCTATACTTATAGTGTACCTGTAAATCAAATTGCAGCAGGTGCAACTGATATTATGTCCCATATTTTTGAGGAATATTTTGTAAAAGAAAGCTCTATTGTTACAGATGGATTTTGTGAAGCTATTATAAAATCTGTTATTGAAAATACTAAGATAATCTTAAAAGATAAAGAAAATTACAAAGCACGCTCTGAGCTAATGTGGGCATCTTCTCTTGCTTGTAATGGTATTTGCTCTGTAGGTAATACAAGAAGTATGTGGATTGTACATGTTCTTGAACATGAGCTATCAGCATTTTATGATATAACTCATGGTGTAGGTCTTTCTATTATTACTCCAAAGTGGATGGAAATGAGCTTAAATGATGAGACAGTATCTCGTTTTGCTAAATTTGCTCATAATATCTTTAATATAGCTTATGAAGATGATCTATATAGTATGGCAAGAAAAGGCATTAAAGCATTAGATGACTTCTATGAGGAAATTAATATAAAGACAAATCTATCTCATTTTA
>JARHZF010000049.1 GCA_029258325.1 Anaerobiospirillum sp.
TAGAACTAATTTAGATCTACTATTTCAAGTGATGTTAAGACTTAGAATTGAGCTATCTACTAAGTTTGAGAGAAAGATAATAGATGGTTGTGAAGTATTTTATGTAAAAGATACATTCTTAATTGCATGTTTTGATAACAAAGTTACTGACGATATCATCATGCAAATAGCAAAAGACAAACCAGATTATTTTGTAATGTGCGATCATATCTTAACAGACTCCTTACGAGACAACATTGATCAACATTTTAATCTTTATAGCAAGAACACAATAATACAGGTGCTTTAGTTATGAAATTTAAGTTTAAGATACAACAATATCAAACAAATGTTGTTAATAATATAGTAGAAGTCTTTAAAGGTCAGGGATTTAAAGAGTCATCTTATTTAATGGATAAAGACGATGATATTTTTCATGACCTACTTGGAGAGAGATTTTTAGGTTATAGAAATAGCCCTATAAAATTAAGCAATGAAGTCTTATTACAAAATATCAATAAACTACAAAGAGCTCAAAATATAGATTTATCAAAAAAACTCTATAATGCTTTAGGTGCATGTGAACTTGATATTGAGATGGAGACAGGTACTGGTAAGACCTATGCTTATATTAAGACTATATTTGAGCTTAATAAAACATATGGTTGGACAAAGTTTATTATTGTAGTTCCATCAATTGCTATTAGAGAGGGCGTGTTTAAGAGCTTTGGTATGCTTTCTGATCACTTTTATGAGTATTATCAAAAGCAAGCTAGGTACTTTATTTATAATAGTGAGCAATTACATAATTTAAGTGACTTTGCTACAAGTCCTGATATTAATGTAATGATTATTAATTCACAAGCTTTTGCCTCTAAAGAGCAAAGAAAAATCTATATGGAAAATGAAAGTTTTTCCTATCTAAAGCCTATTGATATTATTAAGAAGAACAATCCTATAATAATATTAGATGAGCCACAAAAGCTAGATGGTAAGAGCACACAAGATGGTTTAAAAGAGTTTAATCCTCTTTTTACTATGAACTTTTCTGCAACGCATAAAACACGTCATAATTTAATTTATGCTTTAGATGCCTATGATGCTTATAAGCAAAATTTAGTAAAGAGAATTGAGGTTAAGGGTATAAGTGTACAAAACCTAGTAGGTTCTTCTCATTACTTATACTTTGAGGATATTATCTTATCAACAACAGAAGGACCTAAAGCGAAACTTCATTTTGAAATCAAAACTAAGACAGGTGTTATTAAACGCATTTGTAAAATCTTAAAAGAGGGAGATGATCTCTATGAAGAGTCTACTCTTAGTGAGTATAAGAACTTTGTTATAAGTGATATAAATCCTATAGAAAACACTATTACCTTTATTAATGGCACAATTATACAAAAGGGAGAGTGTATTGGTAATGTAGATAAAGAGGATATACAAAGGTTACAAATAAGAGAGACAATTAGATCTCACTTATTAAAAGAGTCTTATCTATATAAGAAAGGCATTAAATGTTTATCACTATTTTTTATTGATGAAGTTGCCAATTATAAAGACTATAAAGAAGATGGTTCTTATGAACATGGTTTTTTATGGAAGACTTTTGAGGATGAGTACAAGAAAATTATAAATGAAAATACTGTTGATAACTTTGATAAAGAGTATTTTGATTATATTCAAAGTATAAATGTTGAAGATACTCATTTAGGCTACTTTTCAAAAGATAAAAAAGGTAGAGATATAAATGGCAAGATGAAGAAGAAAAAGGGTGAGGAGGATACATCTTTAGATGTTGATGCTTATGATTTAATTTTAAAGCATAAGGAAGCCTTACTTGATTTTAAAAATGATGTAAGATTTATTTTTTCACATTCAGCCTTAAGAGAGGGCTGGGATAATCCTAATATCTTTCAGATTTGTACCTTAAGAAATACACAATCAACTATCTCAAAGCGTCAAGAAGTAGGTCGTGGTTTAAGGCTTTGTGTAAATAAAGAGGGTATAAGGCAAGATAGTGAAGAAATTTTAGATATTGATTTATTCCATAAATTAAATACTTTAACTGTTGTTGCTAATGAAAGTTATAGTGATTTTGTAGCTGCTTTACAAAAAGATACTAATGAGTGTTTACGTGATCGTGTGTATATAATAGACCCTCATTACTTTGAAGATAAAGTAGTTATAAATGCACATAATGAAGAATGTGTTATAGATAAAGATATGTCAAAAGAAATAGTAGAATCACTAATTACAAGTAATTATCTTGATAAGAAAGGCAATATAACAGATAAATTAAAAGAAGATATTAAAGCTAATGTCTTTACTATTGACCCTTTATTTAAAGATATTGAAAAAGATATTTTCAAGATGGTTAAAAAAGTTTATGACAATGTTACTCTTAAAGATACTACTATGTGTACAGATGGTAATAAGAAACATCTTTTAAGAAATAGACTCTCGTCAAAATTAGATAAAGATGAGTTTAATGAGCTATGGACTCGTATAAATCATCAATATTACTATACTGTATCTTATGACTCAGATGAGTTAATTCAAAAGTCTATTGAATCTTTAAATGAGCATTTAACAGTTAAAAAGCGTCTTTATTCTATAGAGCAAGGTTCTCAAGTTGAAGTAAATTCATTTGAGTTACAAAAAACAAGAGTTGAAAGTTGTACTAATCCTATACATCATGAAGATAAATATGATCTAGTAGGTGAAATTGCAGCAGGAGTTCCTTTAACAAGAAAGAGTGTTATTGCTATATTAAAAGGACTAAATAAGGAAAAGCTTTCTTATTTTGCACAAAATCCAAATGACTTTATTAAAAACTGTATTGCTTTAATTAAAGGTCAAAAGGCAAGTCGTATTGTTGAGCATATAAAATACTATAAATCTAATGATAAGTATGATATGAGTATTTTTACAGATCCTATTGATATAAGTTCTGATAATGTAAAGCAATTAGAGCATCATGCGACAGAATATCTTGTAGTAGATAGTAAGGTTGAAAGTAATTTTGCAGAGGAGCTTTCTAAATCTGAAAATGTAATTGTGTATTTAAAACTACCAAAGAGCTTTAAGATACCTACACCTGTTGGATACTATAATCCTGATTGGGCTATATCATTTGTAGAAAATGAAAATAAGCACATTTATTTTATTGCAGAAACTAAGGGTAGTCTTGATTCTTTGCAGTTATCTACTTATGAAAATGAAAAGATAGAGTGTGCTAAAAAGCTCTATAAGCAATTACATTCAAGTATTGAAAATGGTGAAAATGTTGTATATAAACAAGTTGTTAAATTAAGCGATCTTATTGAATAGTTATTTAGCAGGAGTGAACTAATTTATTTTTCATTAGTTCACTCTTTATTATTAACCTGCAATCTGAATATTAGAAATACCTTCAGATAAGCTACCAAAAATTTCAATTACATGACCAGAGAATATATCATCATCATTATAGTAAACTGTATAAGAATCACCATCGTTACTTAGAGTAATAGAGGACATTGATATTCTCTTTGCAAATTCTTCTTCTGTAATTTTATCATCTTCATCTTCATTCCACTCATTTGCAAGTTCTGTAAGTTTTTCTGCAGATTCTTCTCTAAAAAACTTATCCCATTTATCTTGTTCTTCTATAAACTTTCTACCTAAAACAAATAGATTAGCCCAAGATTTATCATCGTTTACATCTACATCAATATATAAAAAAGCTTCTTCATTTTTCCAATCTATATTTATTTCAAATGTTTCTAACTCTTTATCTAATTTACAATCACCAAAGAAATCATCTTTATAGATAATATCTTTTTGATATTCTTTTAAAGCTTCAGTTAAAAGAGGTATATCTACATTATCAGAAATAACTTCTTTAAAGTAAAAGAACTCTCTACCTCCATCTATATGTTTTAGTTCTTGATGTGCCTTTATAAGATATATTTGTTCAGACTCTAATGTATTTATATAAGATCTATCTTTAACTTCATCGTCTGATACTTCCCATTGAATAACAGCATCTTTTGACAAAATTTCTTTTGTGTTTGCATCCATAACTAAGATACTCTTAATAGAAGCTATCCAAGGAGAATTTGGTCTTCTACCTGCACCTATATAACCTTTTGTTACAATATATAGATCTAATACTTCTTGTTTATATGAGTCAGTTAATAAAGACATAGTTAAATCCTTATAATTATAGAGATAGTGTAAGAATATTAGCATTAATATAAGAGTATTAATAGTATAAACACACAAAATTTAATTATTTTTTTTATAAAAATTTTAAGAAAAAGTGTAAATTTATATTAAATAGAAATTTTATAAAAATGCTTTTGAAGCTAAAAATATGATCTAGTTATGAGTATAAATGATAATTTTTATTATATGAGAATAATATTAATTTATCTAAAATTTAATAAAAATTAACAACTTGAGATATTGATCTTAGTCAAAAATATAGTAGAATAAACAAAAAGATATCTATAATTCAGTAAATATAAAGGACTTAGAAGATTTTTCTTAAAGTCCTTTAATTTTTTATATATTAAAATAATGTGTTTTTTATAAAATTTAACACTAAATTATCCTGAAATATGTATGTGTTCAATACCTTGAGATATACTTCCATTAATTTCGATAACATGTCCAAAGAATACATCGTCATCATAGTAATAGATAATAAAAGAGTCACCATCTGCATTTAAGATTATTTCTGCCATAGAAAGTCTTTTAGCAAAATCTTTTGGAGTAACTTTATTGAGAGAGCAAGCTGCACCATAAATCATATCAGCATCATCCCACTCATTATCAAGCTCATAAAGTTTTTCAGCAGAAGCAGTTCTAAGAATATCATCCCAATAATCTTGATTTTGAATAAAATCTCTAGCAATAGCAAATTGTGTTTGCCAAGAGTTTGTGTCATTTTGATCTACATCAATAAACAATGTAGCATCAGCACCTTTCCATTTTATATCAACATCAAATTGAGAGCTTTTTTTGTTAAGAGTTGAGTTTCCAAAAAACTCATCATTATAAATTATATCTTCTTTTGCATCTTGTAATGCATCATCTATAATTGGATGGTTTGCATCATCAGAAATTTTTTCTATAAAGTAGAAAAGATCTTTAGTACCATTAAGATAATTAACTTCTTTTTGAGCTTTGATATGATAGATTTTATCTGGTTCAAAAACTTTCAAATAAGAGCGATCATCTATTTCTTGATCTGATACTTCCCATTGTATAACAGCATCTGTTGAAATAACTTCATCTGTTTTGGCATTTACAACTAAAAAACTATTAACTGAAGCTGTCCAGGGGCTATTATATTGTTCTCGTTCAGCACCAACACTACCATTGATAGCAATGTATAATTCACAATCTTCTCTGTCCAAGGACTCATCAAATACAGACATAATAAAAATCCTTTTAGTCGTATATTATTATTGCATAATATTATCATATAGTGAGGTATTATATCCATTATAAGTATAAGAATATATGAACTAAAATCAAAATTTATACATCTTATAAATTAATTTAAGTTTTATAGAGTTAAATTAAGGGTTTTTAATATAGTCCTTTTAAATCTTTATTGATTTTAAAAAAAATATTTTTCAAAGTTTAGTTTGATTTACTATATAAAAATTTACAGTTTTGTAGTAGTTATTATCTATATATTTTATAAAAAATAAGCAGTTACAGTTATCTTAAATCTTATGTTCTGATCTAGTTTTTCTCTATTTTAGAGAATAGGGAGCTATTATATATTATATATAGATAAAGTCAAATAAGATTTGCAATATTATTTCTATAAAAGTTAGTTATATATTGATATAAATATACATATAAGTATTGTTTTTAATCTTTTTATATTTTTCTAAAATTTATACTTTTTTATATTTATAGTGCTTTTATAAAAGTATGATTTATAGAGAAATCAATATTTAGATAATATTTAAATATTTATACAAATATACTATATAAATCAAAGCATATAATTTATAAAAGTGTGTAAACTTATATAAAATACAACCTAAAAAGGTAATAAATTAAGCATTTTAGCTTTGATAATACTTTTAAAAGTAGATCTAAAAAGTCTATTTTTATACTTAGAAGATTACTATCAAAAATTTATAAGATAAAAAAGCAAAATAAATGGATATATAAAACCGTAGAAGATAAAAGTGTATAAGTTATGAGAATGATGGTGCATAAGATCGAGTTGCTTAAAGTTATATTTTAAAATAAAAGTAGAAGATGAAAAAAAGAAGTAATCAAAATAAAATGGATATATAAAACCAAAAAAGTAGAGGAACAAAGAGCAAAGACAAATTTAGATCTTAAATTAGAAGTAGAGGATAAAAAAAGAGTAATCAAAAAAAAGCAAAATAAAATGGATATATAAAACCAAAAAAGTAGAGGAACAAATAGCAAAGACAAATTTAGATCTTAAACTAGAAGTAGAGGATAAAAAAAAGAGTAATCAAAAAAAAGCAAAATAAAATGGATATGAAAAACCATAGTAAATAAAAGTGTATAAGTTATGAGAATGATAGTGCATAAGATCGATTTACCTAGAGTTAGATTTTAAAATCAAAGTAGAGGATAAAAAATTGAATAATCAAAAAAAGTTATTGAAAACCAAATATTTTAACTTGATGCAAGTTTTTATAAATCTAAGATTTATGTTTAGGTGTTTTGATAAGCAAAAATGAATTTTATTTAAAATGAAGAAACAAAGATAAATATGGGGATTATAAAAATATCTCTTCTTTTGTATCTAAAAAGAGATCTACTTTTATAGCTTTTTCCTTAAAGAAATAAGCTTTTTTATGCTTTATAGATTTTTTATATTTGTAAATTTAATCACAATAACTAAAAGAATGATTTATACAGAAATACT
>JARHZF010000166.1 GCA_029258325.1 Anaerobiospirillum sp.
TTCAATAAAGAGACTCTTATCTATATAAAAGTAATCTCCCTCTATTAATTCCTTAAAATCACTTACATTAAGTGCTACGTTTTTCATAAAAACTCCTAAATTTAATTTAGTTTTATAAAGAGATTTACCTTTTTAATACCATTTAACATAGTAGCTATTTGTATCTTATGCTTATATTAAGTCTTTATTAAACATAAGATATTATGTATTTAATATTAATAAATTAATACAATACATTAATATTAAATTATTATACTACGTATGTTACATACAATGTAATATTTAATTAGAATAATTTAAAAAAATACACAAATTGTTAAATCTAGCACACTTTATTTTGTTTTTAAAAATGAACTTATAGTATGTAATTTACATATCTTATTTTTATCTACTTTATGTTAATTGCTTCTATAATTTTGGTACAAATTAGATGGCAAAATTGACTAAAATAATTATGTTTTTCAATTAAGAGAATTATTTCTAATGTAGAAGTTACTTTGACTTTTACATGAACTTCTTTTACTTATTAAAGTTTATAGTAAGTTAGATCTATTTTAGATTTGTCTTATTTAAAATTGGTATAGCATCTTATATATAAAATGCTATACCTAAATACTTTATGTGAAAACTACTTTGTGTTTACATAAAAAAGAACTATGTCTTTTTATTAATAGAAATAAGCACAATGCTTAATTTATTTTAATTATTATAATCTTGCAGTGCCATACAGCCAAAGTCTGAACCTAAATCACAACTTTTCTTTAATAGATCAAGTCCTTTTTCACTATCTGCTTTTACAAAAATACCCTCACAATACATAACGCCAAGACCTGCATAACCATCTACATTTTCATCTTCTATAGCACTTTTAAATAAATTATAAGCTTTTTCACCATCTGCCTTTACAGCATCATTATCCTCAAGATAAAAAATACCTAGATTAATCTTTGCTTGACTAACACCCTTTGAAAGAGCTCTCTCATAATAGTTAAAAGCTTTTTTTAAATCACTCTCAACTCCAATTCCATTTTCATACATATAACCTAAATTATATAAAGCTTGTGGAAATTCTTTATCTGCAGCTATAGTAAAATGGTGTAAAGCTTTATTAGGATCGTTATCTTTAAATGTCTCATCTAAATAAATAACACCTAAATTATAATTTGCTTCAATTAAGCCCTTTTTTGCTGCTTTATCAAAATATTCCATAGCTCTATTTATATCAGGTGTAACACCAAGACCTTGCATATACATAGTGCCTATATTATATTGAGCTAAAGGAATTTCTTTTACTTTCTCAAAACATTCTAATGCTTTTTTAGTATCTTGTGGCACATTATCTGATCCATATAAATAAATACCACCCATATTTATAAGTGAATCTTTATAACCTTTAGCAAGAGCTTTTTCAAAATACTCTAAAGCTTTTTTATTATCTTTTGGTAAATGTGCAAGACCAAGGCTATAAAATAAACCAATATTATGACTTGCAGCTGCCATACCATTAGCCTCTGCCTCTTTAAATAAAAGTAAAGCTTTATCATAATCTTTATTTACATTAACACCTTGCATATAACAAACGCCAAGATTAAATTGAGCGTTAGAATCACCCTTATATGCTTTTTGACTTAGGCTCTCTATATTACAATCAATTTTTTGTGTATTAGTAGCTAAAAATAAATCATCAGCATAACTTTGCTGTGATGTAAAAAAGAATAAAGAGCTTAAAGCTAAAGCTAATATTGTATTTTGTTTCATATAAATCTCCATTTTTTTGTAAAAAGCTCATTTACATTTAAAATGTTACAAATCTTGGATCAAAATTGTTACATTGATGAACTTCTACATAAGAATAAGTTATAGTATATATTACTATATATGTAAAATTTAATATAAATCTTTTCTAAAAAAAAGAAATTTATTTAAATTTTATGCTTAAAATTAAAAATTATATAAAAAACATCATATTTAATAATAACTAAATCTTAAATTGAAAAATAATGTCTATTGATGTAAATACAATTTATAAAAGTATTTTTCTAAAATTTTTAAATTTTATATGAGGTTTTTATAAATATAAAAAAACCCTATGCTATACAACATAGGGCTTTGACGATATTTATAAGAAGTCTTTTATTTATTTTGTCATACTAATAAATTTATCTGCCTTATCATATTCAGATGTAGTTAGAAAACTTACACCTACATACACAATAAAAGATATTAAAACACCAATTACAACTTGCATTACTGATTGGCTTTCATAAAAAGGTTTTGGCAAGATAGAAAAACTTACCATTAAATTGTAAAAACTATAAATAAAACCAACTAGCATAGATGCTATTGCACCTTTTGCTGTACCTCGTCTCCATAAAAATGCAGCCATAAGAGGTACAAAGACACCTGTTGTTATAATATCTGATGCTATCCAAGATATTTCTAAAATAGATCTTATTTTTAAAGCAATAAGCAGAGCTATTAAGGTTACAAATAAAGTTGCAAGATATGATAGTGATAATTTCTTTTTGTCAGATCCATCACCTTTATATAAATCAAGTAAGATTGTCATAGCACCTGTATTTATTAAAGAATCCATTGTTGACATAATAGCTGCTGTAATACCAACAAAAACAATAGCTCCAAGAATTGGGTGCATATAATTTATAACTATGGTAGTAACTACACCACCTTTTGGCATACTATCAAAAAGACTTAAAGATGCCATACCTGTTAATACTATCATTAAATAAAGTGGTATATAGACGAAAAAGCTCATAACAGTCATCTTTCTTGCGTCAGTATCACTTTTTGTAGCTGATATTCTTTGCCAAACATTAGCCTGTATCATCCAAGCACAGCCAAAGGTAATAACATAACTAAAGTATTTAGAGGCTCCATCTGTAAAGCTCATATAGTTAGTAAGACCTTTTTTCTCTGCAACACTTTGTATAGCATCAAAGCCACCACTTGCATTTAAAGCTACTACAAATACTACTAAAGCAGATACAGATAAAAAGACGAATTGAATAATATCAGTTAATACTACGCCTCTAAAACCACCAAATAATGAATAGCCTAAAACAATAGCAGTTCCAATTAAAACAGCAAGCTCATAATTAAGTCCCATATAAGTTCCAAAGAACTCACCAATAGCAACCATTTGTGATGCTGCTGTAAATATCATAAAGACTAAGATTAAAAGAGATAAAACTGTAGATACATTTTTATTGTAACGTGCTTTCATCATCTCGCCTTGAGTTAAGAAACCAACACGTCTTATCTTTTTTGAACCTATAATCATTAAGAATGTAGAAAGAAGAACTGGCACACCATAGTACCAAAAAGCACCAAGACCATCTTCATAGGCTAAATCTGCTGTAGCTAAAGCAGAACCTGCTCCCCACCATGAGGCTATAAATGTAATTGATAAAGCCCAAAAAGGAAGCTTACGACCACCAAAAAAGTAATCAAGTAAATTTTGATTTTTTCTCTCTTTTGTTACAGCATATAAAATTAAAACAAAATATAGAAATAAAGCTATTAAGGCAAATACCTGTAACTGTGTCAAAATGTATTCCTCATTTTTTTAAAGCAATTTATTGAACTTTGCTTTTTCTTTTATATAAAACTATGTAATAAAGCACTTACTTAATATCTTATAAAATATAAAAATACCTAAAGCTAAATTGCAAACTTTTATAATGAAATTATTATACACACAAAAAACTATACTTATTTAATAAGTTTTTTCATAAGAAAATATTTATATTTAAGTCTTTATATTATTTTTGAAAATAAAAAGGGCATAGTTTTAAGCTATACCCTTTAAAAAATAATATCACAAAAAGAATCTTTAACCAATTAATGATAATGCCATTTGTGGTCTCATATTTGATTGCATTAGCATTGATGATGCAGCTTGTTGAATGATGTTTTGTTGAGTTAAGTTTGCACTTTCTTCAGCAAAGTCAGCATCACGTATACGAGCACGAGCATCAGCTGTGTTCATAGCAACATTTGATTGATTGCGTATAGTTGATTCCATACGATTTTGCATAGCACCTAGATTGCTTCTTTGCTGATCTACTACTGCAATAAAACTATCAATTACAGATAAAACATTTGTAGCTTTTGATGCTAAAGATATTAC